>JAEYUU010000453.1 GCA_023429545.1 Verrucomicrobiota bacterium | reverse complement strand
GGTCCCCCTTGGGTGGCATGAACATGTCATCGTCCTTCGGCAGGTTCACCACTTCGAACATGTAGCTCTTCGCCGTGTCCTTGGGCACCAGCGCCGGGCGCTTGCTCTCACCGCCCTTCAGCATGGCCCAGGCGGCGTCCAGCCGGAGTTCCGCCTTCGGCTTGACGACTTTTCCCGCTTCTTCGTGTTCCGCCTTGTGACATTTCACACACTTGGCCTCCAAAACTGGCAGAATTTCCGTTTTGAAGTTTACAGCTCCCTGCGCGGAACCACCCATGAGCAGGGCGGTAAACGCGGAGGCTATGAAAAAATTTGGGTGAGCGGTCATGGTGGCACAAGGAAACGCTTGCTGGATCTCCCTGTTTCATCAAAAATCCGCTCCATGTTTCCGGCTGCCCCTCCTGCCTTCAACCGTTTTGAAACCGAAGCACTTCTGCAACGCAACACCCTGGGCATCATTATGGGTGGAGGGGCGGGCACCCGACTCTTTCCCCTGACCCAGGACCGCGCCAAGCCCGCCGTTCCCCTGGCGGGCAAGTACCGGCTGGTCGATATCCCCATCAGCAACTGCATCAACAGCGGCGTGCGCCAGGTGTACGTCCTCACGCAATTCAACAGCGCCTCGCTCAACCGACACATCAGCCGCGCTTACAAGTTCGACTTGTTCAGCAGCGGGTTTGTCGAAATCCTTGCCGCGCAGCAGACCGCGTCCGGCGTGGAATGGTACCAGGGTACAGCGGATGCCGTGCGGCAGAATCTCAAGAACTTCACCCAGGGCAAGTACGAGTACTTCCTCATCCTGAGCGGCGACCAGCTCTACCGCATGGACTTCAAGAAGTTCATGGCAAAACACATCCAGAGCGGCGCGGAGATTACCATCGCCACCATTCCCGTGGACGGCAAGCGCGCGAGCAGCTTCGGCCTGATGCAGACGGATGCCACGGGTCGCATCCTCAATTTTGTAGAGAAACCGAAAACTCCCGAGGCACTCAAGCCTCTGGAGATGCCTGCGGAGATCCTGCGTGAACTGAAGTTGCCGGAAAATGAGCCCCGGTATGAGGCCAACATGGGCATCTATGTCTTCAACCGTCAGGCGCTGATCGAGGCGCTCGACAATGACATGGCGGACTTCGGCAAGCACGTCATCCCCGAAGCCATCAAGAAGTACCGCGTGCACAGCTATCCCTTCCAGGGCTACTGGGAGGACATCGGCACCATCGGCAGCTTCTTTGAGGCGAATCTCGATTTGTGCTCCGTGGTGCCCGCTTTCAACTTCTTTGACTCGCAGGCGCCCATCTATACCCACGCGCGTTTTCTGCCCGCCACCAAGATCAACGGAGGGCACATCCATCACGCCCTGCTCTCGGACGGCTGCATCCTCACCGAGGCCACCATCGAGCGCAGCATCCTGGGGGTGCGTACCGTGGTGGAGGGAAACAGCATCATCAAAGAAAGCGTCATCATGGGCGCTGACTTCTACGCAGGCGCCACCAACTGCCCCATTGACCGGCCACCACCCGGCATCGGCAAGGGATGCAAGATCGAACGCGCCATCGTGGACAAGAACGTTCATGTTGGCGACGGCGTGGTCATCACTCCCCGCGGCAAGCCTGACTTCCTGGACGGACCGGATGGCATGTTCTACATCCGCGATGGCATTATCGTGATTCCGAAGAACACGGTGATCCCGGCCGGGACGTGGATCTAAAGGAGTCGCTCCGGCGGCGCTCCTCGCTCCCCTCTTATTTCGGCTGGGTTGCCCAGAACTGCTCGGGCGGCACCAGATCATGGCCATCCTCTTCAAAGCGGGTGCCGATTTGCGCAAGCGGCAGTGCCTTCGCCACGTCGAGTCCCCGCTTGATGTTTACCGGCGTGAAGACCAACCGGGTCAGAGGAATGTCCTTGAGTGGCGTGAGGTCTTCCACCGGTGTTTCCGCAATGTGCAGACGCTGCAGTTTCGTGCCGGAAAGCGGGGACAGATCCTTCACCTTCGTACCCTTCAGCGTGACGCTGATCAGTGGCATCGTATGCAATGCGGCAACGCTCTCCACCGGACAGTTCGTAAGCCACATCATGGCGATGGGTGACTTCGCCAGCGGCGTGAGGTCTGCAATCTTTGAGTCCACCGCATTGAACTCCACAATCGGCATGCCTTCGAGCGGCGCGATGTCGCGCACCGGCGTGCCGCTCAAATAGATCTTCTGAATGGGCATGCCACGCAATGGATAGAGATCCTCCACCTTGGTCCGCTCAAGATAGAGTTCCACCAGGGGCATGCCTTTGAGCGGTGAGAGATCCGAGACCGCCGTGCCGCTGAGGTCCAGCGCGAGCAACTTCCTGCCCTCCAGTGCCTTGAGATTGGTGACCTTCGTGTTTGCCAGACTCACCGCTGCGGGTTCTCCATCCTCAATGCGAAACTGTCCGTCACCAGCGTAGTCTGGATTGTAATACTTCACCTCCTTGTGCATGAGCTCATCCGTCCAGTAGATCTTGGTCGGCTTGGGCTTCGCAGCCGCTGACTGGGCCGATGATGCAGCGGGGGCTGCTTGCGTCTCCGGTGCTGGAGCACTGGCAGGAGGTGTGCCAGGCAGGGAGTCTGCTGGCACCATGACATCGCCCTTGTTCTTTTCTTCACCACACTGTGTGAGAAGCATGGCCACGATTGCGAAAATGGCGGAGGAACAGAAGGTGCGAGGCATCAAGGAAGGCATGTGACCTTTGAACGCGATGCGCAAGGAGATGTTGCATGGGTAATCACACACGCGCCCGGCAGGTCGCAGCCTCAGGAGTTCGCTTGAAGCCGCCTTGCTTCGACTGCAGGGGCACTCTGTCGGGGTCGTCAAAGGTGGCGCTTCATCCCTGCCCGATGCACCACAGCGCCGACTGCGTGCGGATGAGCAGCTTGTTTTTCCACACGGCGTAGGACGCCAGCGACTTGTCGCCCAGTTCGTTCTTCGAAATCAGATCAAGGCGGCGACCGGGCTTCAGCACGTAGCCGCTTCCGAGTTCATCCTGGATGTAGATCTTTCCATCCGCGTACAACGGCGATGCGGAGGTCTGGCGGGCCACGCGCTCCTGGTAGTGGACCTTGCCGCTCCTGGCATCCACGCAGGTTACCATGCCGTTGTCCGCCACCATGTAGAGTTCCTCGCCGATGATCAGCATGGAGGGCGTATGCGGGGCGCCTCGATCCAACTTCCACGCGATGTGCGTCCTGGTCACGTCGCCTTTGCCATCAGCGCGCACCGCGATCACCGAGGCACGATCATATCCCGTGCTGAAATAGATCATGCCATTGCCGTACACAGGACGAGGGATCACGGAATAGCCCTCATAGTTGATGTGCCAGATCTCCTTTCCAGTCTGTGAATCCAGGGCGCTCAACACATTGCTTCCCGGTGAGATGATCTGCTTCGCTCCATTCACCTCAATGACCAATGGCGTGGAGAATGAGAAGGTCTTCTTCGCATCCGTCTTGCGCTTCACCCTCCAGCGTTCGCTGCCACTGGCTGCATCCAGAGCCACGACGAAGGGATCCTTCGCCGCATCGCAACTGAAGACCAGCAATCCATCCACCAGCACGGGGCAGCCGCCATTGCCGTGCACCGGGCTGTACTTCACGGTGTCATTCTTCCACAGCACCTTGCCGTCCGCGGCATTCACACAAGCGGTGCCGAAGTGGCCAAAGTGCGCGTAGATGCGACCGTCATTCCAGATGGGCGTGGGGCTGGCGTAGCTGTTCTTCCCATGCACACCCTGCGCGTGCGGGGAGTCCACTTTGAAAAGCTCCGTGTCCCAGAGCACCTTGCCATCGGCTGCGTTGAGGGCCAGCACGCGTAGCGAGTACGTGTCATGCGGATCCGTGGAGTCCTTGGCCCCCACGGCATTCGTCAGGTAAATGACATCGCCAATGACCACCGGTGAAGACCAGGCGCGCCCGGGCAACTCCGCCTTCCACGTCACGTTCTTGCGCTCAGACCACTCTGTGGGCAGCCCGGTGGCGGTGGAGTGCCCCTGCTTCTCCGGCCCGCGAAACTCCGGCCAGTCCTCAGCATGCGCCCGGAGGGCGAGGAAGCAGGTGGAGACAGAGACGGCAAGAACAAGAGCGGACTTCATGGCGGCGGGAGAGAGAGGGATGGTGGTTGGCGCAGGAGGCCTGAGAAACTACGGACAAAGCCGTCGCATATTCCACCACGATTTGCTCACTTCGCGTGCGACGCCAGATTTGTCCGTGCCGCATTTTCACCGGTCGGGGAACATCACGGCTTGCGGGTCCGCGTACTTTCCGGTTTGATGAGCACTGCATGCCGGGAGGTTTGGACAAAGTTGTGATGGCGTTGGAGAAGGTGCGCGCCGGATATGGCCGCACCCGGCAGACGTTGCGGGATTCCGTCTTCCTGCGGCGCTGGTGGCGGGAGCTGGCCGTGGTGGCCGCCCTGTTGCTGACGGTGGCAGCACCTTTTGTGCTGAAACCCGCCCAGGCCTCCGCACCATCCCGGCATGAGCGGCGGCTGGTGATCATCACGCCGCACCATGAAAAAATCCGGCAGGAGTTCGGCCAGGCCTTTGCCAGAAAATGGAAGGAGAGCACTGGAGAGACGCTGTATGTGGACTGGCGCGTGGCGGGCACGGGTGACATCGCCCTCATGCTGCGCTCGGATTACGCAGGCGCTTTTGAGTACTACTGGACCCACATTCTCACAAAGGGCGCTATCAAGTGAGACACGGACTTCCCATTACAGGTGCCATCGACTACCCACTGATGAGATCCCTCGCGATAAGATGACGGTCAGTCTCGGAGGCAACAGGCATTGAGGCACAAGTGAGGAAGCGCTGCGCAGGGCGACACACACCGCCAGGGTTTTTTGCTTTGCCCTTAATGCAAGGGCGTGGGACGCCCATAGTGTGGCTCCCTTTGTGCCTCGGCACCTTACATCCCCTAGTCCACCACGTTCATCTTCAGCTTCTCTGCAAGATACCGTGAATAGATTCGCGCGCCCAATTCATTGCAGTGCATCCGATCTGCCATGTGCTCCACACCCAGCCCGCAGGCTGCTGGATCCTGCGTGAGAATGCCCACCACAGGCGCCGGCTTCAGGGAATCCACATACCGGAGGAAGGCATCGTTGCCCTTCCTGAAACTCGAATTCTGCTGAATCGCCGCATGCACCTCGGGGTGCACGGGCAGTTCGTGAAGGATCACCTTCACGCCCCTCTTCGCGAACCACTCCAGGCATTGCCGGAAGGAATAATCCTGCAACGGAGAGAGCTTCCAGTTCCCCAAAATGCGTTTCGCGGCGAGTTCCGGGGAGATGAGCTTGCGCCCCTTTTCCGTGTGCGCCGCGGCGTTCTCCGCCTTCCAGTCCGCCATGGGGAAGACACGCTTCTCCGGCCAAGGGTACACGGGATTTCCCGGCCCGGGATCCAGCACGTTCAGGGCAGCAGTGTACAGCGGCCGCCGCACAGAGCGCACCGGCAGGAGCCACTCGGCCACGTGCTGCACGCGCTCGCTGCGAGGTCTCACCAGGAAGCGCTCCGCCAGCGTGGCATGCTGGGCAAGGTTCGCCCGCACGCGCGTATCGGCATCCAGGCTCTGGCGCAGCACGAAGGGATTCACTTCGACGATGGCCACACGCAGCCCGGACAGACTCTCATCATTACGTCGAATCAACGACCACATGCCGAAGGGTGTGCCTCCCTCGATGGAAAGATTGCGCACCTCAGATGGTGGCATGTCCCATGCCTGAGCCACTTCATCGGAAATCACCCCCCACACACTCTGGCTCGTACCGAAGAAACCAATCTTCACCGGCGCAGGCTCCTTGCGCAGTTGGAAGTTCTCCACCGCGCCGTACGCATCCATGCCGCGGATGTCATACATCGGCAGACCTCGTACCGGCTCCAGCAGAAGCCTGCCGAGGATGAAGACGGCAAGTGCGATCCACGCGGATTTGCCGAACCAGCTGCGGAAGCCGGTGGGGGTTGTCAAGATGGTGGCAGAAGTTGGTGTATCAGGAGGCATGGGGTAACTTCAATGAGTCAGCGGGAAGATGACCAGAGCCGAAAGCGCAACGGATCGGTGGAAAAGAAACGTTTCGTGATTTTTCCAGCATGGTGAAGTTTGCGGCGCCACATGCAGGCAGGTCGCCGAGACTCTTCATGCGACCGTCCACGGTTGGAATCACGAGACGGCTTCCAGATGGCGCACCATGCCGCCAATTTGACCACCCAAGATGCCTATTTTGCTTCATCCCCTAAAACTGGAAATACACAAACGACACACCCTCCATCTCGCCCAGGAAGGCGAGCAGCAGGAGAAGCAGGCCGTACACCACTCCCCTCCTCCACGGCGAGGCGGTCTCCGCCACGGGCATCTCGCGGTCCCGCCACCAGCAGGGGAGGTCGATAAAAAGAACCACGATGCCGTAGAAGAGCACATACCACAGCGCCATGAGGTCCGGCGCGATGGCTCCGCCTTTCGCAATGCCTGAGATGAAGGTCCACGCATCCGCCAGCGATCTCGTCTTCACAAAGATGAGCGTGAGGCACACGCAGTGGAAGGTGAGCGCCATGCCGCCGAGCTGCACGATCCACTCGCGCGCATTCTTCGGGCGGTGCGGGTGCTTGCTCGCCTTCGGACCGGACCACAGCTTGTGGATCACCAGCATGAGACCGAGCACCACGCCCCACATGACAAAGTTCCACGAGGCCCCATGCCAGATGCCGGAGATCAGCATGGTGAGGAAAAGATTGAAGTTCAGCCATTTCTTCCCGCGAAACTGGCGGCACAGCGGCACGAAGACATAGTCACGCAACCAGGTGGAGAGCGAGATGTGCCAGCGCTCCCAGAACTCCGTGATGTTTCGCGCGAAGTACGGCTGGCGGAAGTTGATCGAGAGATTCACCCCCAGCAGCCGGGCGCAGCCGCGCGCGATGTCGCTGTACCCGGAGAAGTCGCCGTAGATCTGCAGGGCGAAGAGATACAACGCCAGCATGAGGCCCGCACCGGTCTGCGCGGCGGGATTGGAGAAGGCCTCGCGCGTCATCGGCGCAATCGCATCCGCGATCGCCACCTTCTTCACATAGCCGATGATGATGAGCTGCAGCCCGCTCCAGAGCTGGTCCGGCGCCAGGGTGCGTGGGGAGGTGAGTTGCGGCAGGAGATTGCGACTGCGCTCGATGGGCCCCGCGACGAGCTGCGGAAAGAACGAGTGGAACAGCGCAAAGTCCCACATCTTCTCCGCGGGCTTTTGCGAGCCTCCATCCACGTCGATAAGATACGACAGCCCCTGGAATGTATAAAAGCTGATGCCCGCCGGCAGAAGGAACTGCATGACCACCGGAGTCGTCGTCCACCCAAACTGGGATGCCACTGCGGACACATTCTCCAGGAAGAAGCCGCGGTACTTGAAGTAGCCGAGCATGCCGATATTCACACCCACGCCGATCCAGAACCACATGCGCCGCCGTTTCGATTCCTCCGGCAGCGCATAGACCGCCTTCGCGCACACATGCGTGAAGATCGTGGACGCAGCCAGCAGCACGAGCGGCAGCGCCTTTTCCCAGCCGCTCAGCTTCGGCTCTAAGAAGCCCCACCATCCGTAGAAGAGATAGCTCGCCGCAATCAAGAGCCAGTTCTGGGCCCGGAAGGGAATGGCCCAGTAAATGGCAAAGATGACCGCAAAAAAGATGACGAAATCGAACGAATTGAACAGCATGACGCAGCAGCACAAACTCACACGGGGTTGACACGCACCAGCCAGCCCGCTGTGTCATCAGGGCTGGCTGCTCAAACATGAAGCAGGGCACCGCGGTCTTTCTGCGGCGCCCGCGTCTTCACGGCGGTGCGAGTGGTGTGGAGCTTATCATCATGCGTTCTCCGTCGTCAGGAGGCGCACTTGCGTGCTCTGGACAGGGGGCAAAGTCAAGCCCAAACAGTGCCAGCCTTCCCCACGGTCCGGCAAAGGCGCGAAGCCGAAGTCGGCCAGCAGCGCCTTCACCGGCGTGTTCTTCTGCGTCGGCAGATACTCGCCCAGCAGCTCTGCATAACCGGCGGACTGCGCCCGCTCCACGAGGTGATTCATCACCAGATGCTCCACCCGGCGGCCCATGGCGCGGCAGCTCATGAGCCAGGTGTCAATTCGCAGAGCACCAGATTCCCGCGCTTCCGCGTCCGGCTCGCAAAGCACCACGGAGATGATGCCGTAGTCGCCGAACTTGTCCGCGAGCTGCACCGCGAAGCACACCGCGCCCGGCGTGCCCGTCATCTCCTCCACCCGTGCGCGCGAGTGGCGGCGCGTGGTGAGGTTGAACTGGTTCGTCTTCGTGATGAGATCCACCACGCGGTCGATGGTATCCGGACCGATGGGCAGGATCTCCGCGCCCATCTCCAGCGAGGTGAGATACTCCTCTGGCGAGGCCGCGACACCCAGCGCCTGCTTCCGCGAGCTCTCCGCGGCATACTGCGAAGCGCGCGCCGCATCCGCGCTGGTGATGCCCACCGTCTCGAAGGCCAGCGTCTCCTGCAATGCGCGGATGTACAGCGCCGGATCCGCAGGCACCTCCGGCACCAGCACCTCGGGCAGTTCCGCGCGCACATGGGCACGCTCCACCGGGTTGTCATCGAAGAAGACAAAGCTGTCGAGTCCCAGGTTCAGCTCCAGCGCCATCTGCCTGAGCCGCGATGGCTTCGTGTCCCACGAGGCGTGAAACGCCGCAAAGTCCTCCAGCCGCAGGGCCATCTGTGCATTCTTCTCAAAAGGCTCACGCGCATCCGCGTCATTGTTCTTCGAGCATACCGCGAGCAGAACTCCAGATTGCCCCAGCCGCTTCACATGCTTCTGGAATGCGAGGAACGCCTCTCCTTCGGTGGAGCCGGCAGCGGCAATGCCATGCGCGCCCAGTTCACCCACCACTCCACCCCACAGCGTGTTGTCCAGATCCAGCACCAGCACCTTCTTCCGCCCGGTGGTCAGCACACGAATCCCCGCCGCCACATGTCGCGCCAGCACGGAAAGTCCCTCCGATGAGAATGGTTGTTTCAGCCAGTGATAGTTCCGCTCGTCATAGAAGCGCGACTTGCCATGCCACGAGCTGATCTGTTTCAGATCCACCAGGTACGCGCCCGCAGGCAGGGCAGCGCGGAGGGAGGCATTCACCCGCTGGATGAGTGAGATATCCCCGTCGTGACGCGAAGAAAGTCCGTAACCCAGCGCGCCGATGCCCATCCAGTCGTAGGACACCTGCACCAGCTTGCACCTGAGCCGTTCCACCTGCGCCCAGCACTGATGGAGAAACGCGACCTCATCCTCGATGCGCTCCGCCGCAGTCCGTGCATCGTGCGCCAGCAGCCGCTGGTTCCACGGGAGCACCACCACCACGTCAGGCGCATCCTCCACCTTCAGTGCCATGAGCGACTGCACCACCTGATCGTACTCAGAGTCACTCACCTGCACATGCATGCCGTCCGACCACGCCCACGCGGTGAGCATCGGGAGGAGGTAGGTGGTGGTGCATTGGCCCACGACGAAGACGCGCAGTGGCTCCGCCGATGGCTCACCCCTTCCACAAAGATCCCTCTGCAGCATCTTGCCGAGCTGCGCCACCGCATTTGGTTCCACGGCGGACACCTCGCGACGCGCCAGCGCCAGCGCGTCCTGCAGACGTCCATCCTTCTTCAGCGCACGGTACTGGGCAGCGATTTCCATTGGGGCCATTGTATCAAGGTGATGGTAAGATGCAAAACGGGGAATGGGTATCCTGGCCTCTGCTTCGCTTGAGGGGATGGCAACACTTCTAGGATCGGCAGCAACGCAACGGAAGACATTGGGAGAAACACCACCCAATGACAGGCTTCTTCAGGGCATCCACGACATGGCACGACGTGCCAGAAAGCCCAACATCCATCGGAACTCCAAATTTCAATCAGCTTTGCTGCTTCGCTGCTCTGCGACTAGAACATTCAAGAAGGACACCATCACCTACTTCTTCCTCTTCTTCTCAATCAAATCCACCAGCTCGCCCACGTTCTTCAGGTAGGCCATCTCAGATGTGGAGAAGCGCACTTTGAACTCGGACTCCACCTCGAGCATGAGCGTCACGTGCTGCACGGAGTCCCAGGCCTCGATGTCCTCCGCCGTGGTTTCACGCGTGAGCACGATGCTGTCGTCCTCGAAGATGTTATGGAAGACCTGTTCCAGGCGGGCGAGTGTGTCCATGAGGTTTGTTTGCTAGCCGAGGACCGGAGCCTTGCAAAGGCGAAAGATGATCCCGTGTGCGCGGCAGCAGCATCGCCCCCAGCAGCGCGGCGCACGCCTCGGACACCTGGGCATCCACCGCGCGATCCGTCGGCAGTTCCCCAGTTGCCCTCGCCTGCATGGCGAAGCGCGTGAGCCAGCCCTCCATGCTCAGGAACCACTGCTGCACCTCGGACTGGCACTCGGGCGGCAGGGTAAAGAGATCCACCATCGCCACCACGGCGGGTCCGATGGCGCCAGGTTCCTTCGATGAAGTGGAGAAAAAGTGGTTCATCAACTGCGTGCGGAACGCGAACGTTTCCGCCTCGCTCTCAATCGCGGCCATGCGCTCGTTCATCCGCGCACAGTCCTGGCGCAGCACCTCCGCAATGAGCCCCGCCTTGGCGGGGAAATGGTAGTGCAGGCTGGCCGTGGTGATGCCCACTTCGTCACTCACATCACGCACGCTGAAGCCATTGCAGCCCCGTGTCTGAAGCAGACGGCGGGCGGCATCGATGATCTCTGCCTTGGTGATGTCTCGAGGGCGGGCCATGAAAAAACGGGAGTCTATCGGTCAGTAGACAGACTTGTCAAAATTCAAGTTCAGACGCTTGCTACTCCGGGGAAGCTGGGGATGATGAGTGCACGCAACCCCTCGCTCCTTCCATGCCCAGCAAAAAGTTCCCCGCGTCCGAGCCAGCCCCGCTTGAAATCCGCCCGATTCGCAAGCTCATGGTGGCAAATCGTTCTGAGATCGCCATCCGCGTCTTCCGCGCCGCCACCGAGCTGGGCATCCGCACCGTGGCCGTCTACGCCCAGGAGGACCGTTTCTGCCCGCACCGCTTCAAGGCGGATGAGGCCTATGAACTGAACAAGGACAAGGGACCTCTCGGCGCCTACCTCGACTACGAGGGCATCGTGGCGCTGGCGAAGGAGAAGGGTGTGGACGCCATCCACCCCGGCTACGGCTTCCTCTCTGAGAATCCCCTCTTCGCCCAGGCGTGCCGCGACGCGGGCATCATCTTCATCGGCCCGGATTCACGCGTGCTCGAGATGATGGGTGACAAGACCGCCGCGCGCAATGTGGCCGAGAAGCTCGGCGTGCCCACCCTGCCAGGCACGAAGGACCCCATCGACTCCCGCAAGGAGGCGCTCGCCGCAGCGCGGAAGATTGGATTCCCCCTCATCATCAAGGCGGCCTTCGGCGGCGGTGGACGCGGCATGCGCGTGGTGCGCGAGGCGAAGGAACTCGAGCAACTGCTCGATGAAGCCCAGACCGAGGCGAAGCGCGCCTTCGGCAATGGCGCCGTGTTCCTGGAGAAATTCGTGGGCCGGGCGAAGCACATCGAGGTGCAGATCCTCGCGGACAAGCATGGCAATGTCATGCACCTGCATGAGCGCGACTGCTCCGTGCAGCGCCGTCACCAGAAGGTCATCGAGCAAGCTCCCAGCTACCAGGTGGATCAGAAGATCATCGATGGCCTCTGCGACGCGGCGGTCAGCATCGCCAGGGCGGTGAACTACACCCACGCCGGCACGGTCGAGTTCCTCGTGGATGTGGATACCGGTGAGTGGTTCTTCATCGAGATGAATCCCCGCATCCAGGTGGAGCACACTGTCACGGAGGAGATCACCGCGATCGACATCGTGCGCACCCAGATCCTCATCGCGCAGGGTTCAAAACTGCATGAGGAGCCGCTGGATTTGCCGCAGCAGAAGGATATTGAGAAGTCCGGCTACGCCATCCAGTGCCGTATCACCACGGAGGATCCCGAGAACGGTTTCACGCCCGACTTTGGCAAGATCCTCACGTACCGCAGCGCGGGCGGCTTCGGCGTGCGCCTCGATGGTGCGCTCGGCGTGAATGGCGCGGTCATCACGCCCTATTATGATTCCATGCTGGTGAAGGTGACCACCTTCGGCCGCACGTATCAGCAGGCGCTGGATCGCATGCACCGCGCGCTCAGTGAGTTCCGCATCCGCGGGGTGAAGACGAACATCCCCTTCCTCCTGAATGTCATTCACGACCCGCTCTTCCGCAGCGGCCAGGCGACCACACGCTTCATCGACACCAATCCGCACCTCTTCAAGTTCGCCCCGCGCAAGGACCGCGCGACGAAGCTGCTCAACTACCTCGTGGACGTGAACGTGAACGGCAACCCCTTCGCCAAGGGGCACAAGCCGGACCAGGAGTTCCGTACGCCGCCCGTGCCGCGCTGGGATCACCGCATCGCGCCGGCTCGTGGCACAAAGCAGCTTCTCACCGAGATGGGCCCGGAGGCCTTCTGCAAGAACTGGGTCGCCAAACAGAAGCGCCTGCTCCTCACGGACACCACCTTCCGGGATGCGCACCAGTCCCTGCTGGCCACGCGCATGCGCACGTATGACATGCTCGCCGTGGCGGACGCCGTGGCGCGCCGCACGCCGAATCTTTTCTCCCTGGAGATGTGGGGCGGCGCCACCTTCGATGTGACCATGCGCTTCCTGCGCGAGGATCCCTGGGAACGTCTCCGCCAGCTCCGCGCCCGCGTGCCGAACATTCTCCTGCAGATGCTCTTCCGCGGATCCAATGCGGTGGGCTACAGCAACTATCCGGACAATGTGGTGAAGGGATTCGTGAAGCATGCCGCGGAGAATGGCATGGACATCTTCCGCATCTTTGACTCGCTGAACTACCTGCCCAATCTCGCCCCCGCCATGGAAGCCGTGCGTGAGGACACGCAGTCCACCTGCGAAGGCACGCTCTGCTACACCGGGGACATCCTGGATCCCAAGCGCGACAAGTACGGCCTCAAGTACTACGTGAAGCTCGCTCGCGAGCTGGAGCGCATGGGCGCGCACATGCTGTGCATCAAGGACATGGCCGGACTCGTGCGTCCCTATGCGGCGAAGAAGCTGGTGAAGGCACTCAAGGAAGAAGTGGGCATCCCCATCCACTTCCACACTCATGACACCAGCGGTCTGAATGCCGGCAGCATCCTGCAGGCAGCCGATGGCGGCGTGGATGTTGCGGATGCAGCCATCGCCAGCATGAGCGGCGGCACCTCGCAACCAAACCTGAACAGCATCGTCGCCAGCCTCCAGCACACGCCGCGTGATACGGGACTGGATCCCGAGGCGCTGCAGGAGTTCAGCGACTACTGGGCCGCGGTGCGCGCGTTCTACAAGCCCTTTGACACCAGCGAGCCCTACGGCACGGCGGAGGTATACCTCCATGAAATGCCGGGCGGCCAATACACGAACCTCAAGGAACAGGCCAATGGCATGGGCCTGGGGCCGCGCTGGCCGGAGATCGCGCACGCCTACGCAGAGGTGAACCAGCTCTGCGGTGACATCATCAAGGTGACTCCAAGTTCCAAAGTCGTGGGCGACCTCGCCATCGAATGCGTGGCGCGCGGCGTGAAACCCGCGGACATCATCAATCTCAAGGGCACGAAGTGGAGCAAGGACGTCACCAGCATGTTTGAAGGCTGGCTGGGCGAGCCCTTCTACGGGCTCGACAAGGACGAAGCCAAGGACTCCTGGGCCAAATGGCACGCCCTGGCGGACGCCATTGTAGGCAAGGGCGGCAAGCGCATCAAAGGGCGCCCCGGTGAGCACGCGCCCAAGATCAAGCTGGAGGACGTGCGCAAGGAGCTTGAGACCAGGCTCAAGAAGAAGCCCACCGAGGACGATGTGTGGAGCTACCTCATGTATCCCGATGTGTTCATGAAGTACGCCGACCATCGCGAGCAGTTCGGCGATGTGAGCGCACTCCCCACCTCCGCGTACTACTACGGCCTGCGTGACGAGGAGGAGATCCACGTGGACCTGGAGGAGGGCAAGACCCTCTTCATCCGCATGCTCAATCTCACCGAGCCCGATGCGAAAGGCAGGCAGACGGCCATCTTCGAACTCAACGGCTATCCACGCCACACCACCGTGGTGAACAAGAAGCTCGCCAAGGACGGCGCTACGCGTGCCAAGGCAGATCCCGCGAAGACGAGCGAAGTCGGCGCACCCATGCCCGGCATGATCGCGAGTGTCGCCGTGAGCGTGGGCCAGAAGGTGAAGGAGGGCGAAACCCTGCTCACCCTGGAGGCCATGAAGATGTTCGCCGCAGTGGGCGCTCCCGCCGCCGGTACCGTGCAGGAGGTGCTGGTGAAAGTCGGTGAAAGCGTGGAGAGCAAGGACCTGCTGATCCGGCTGGGGTAAAGGTGAGACGAATTGGCGCGTGAGTGTGAGGCCTCAGGAGCAGCAGTGCTCCTGGGGTGAAGTCCTTTTCGAATGGCAGCCAGAGCCAAGGGCAACCTGCTCCCTCCTCACATCCTGTTTGCCGAACACGCTTTGCTGCTTCACAGTCCTCTTCCCCGTCCCTGAAACATGCTGCGTCTTCTTCTCCTCCTCAGCCTCCCGCTCTACATCCTCGACCAGTGGTCCAAGCACTGGATCGTGCAGAACATTGATCGCGACACGGAGGACTGGGTCGTGATCGAAAACTTCTTCACCATCCATCACGTGGCGAACACCGGCATCGCCTTCGGCCAGTTCAATGGCGGGCAGTACTCGAACTACATCTTCGGCGGCATCGCCCTGGGCGCGCTCGCGTTGATTACCTGGCTCTATCACAAGGGCATGTTCCCCGGTGCCATCAGCCGCACCGCGATCGCCCTGCTCGTTTCCGGGGTCTGCGGCAATTTCACCGACCGCATCCTGCACGGCTATGTGGTGGACTTCCTCAGATTCAACCTCCACGTGAAATTTGCCAATCCCTGGCCCTCCTTCAACGTGGCCGACTCCTGTGTCGTCATCGCCGCCCTTCTTCTCGCGCTGGCCTCCTTCAAGGAAGTGCCTGAGCAGAAGATGGCGTGACCTATTCTTTCTTGAGCGCTCGGGCCACCCGATGGTCTTTGTGGAAGCGGGAGCTGCGCAGTTTTGCCTGTGCCTAATCGCTGGATGGAAGTTTTTGCTCCGTCTTGCGCACCCTCCCCGAGGTACGGTTCCTGCGTACTTCTCTGATCTGAGCCATCTCTTGCTTGCAGATCGCCCTCACCTTTGTGATCCTGAAGCCGAAAATGCGTCACCTTTCCCTGTCCGTCCTCTTGCTGTGCAGCGCTGTGGCCCCGCAGCTTCCCGCCCAGACCAAGCCGGTGGCTCCCCAAGCTCCCGTCACGGTGGAGCCGGGGCTGGAGAAGGCGGTAGAGTGGAAATGGTGGCCCGTCCCCTCCGACCCCAAGAACTGGCGCAAGCCCACCCCTGAAGCGGTGGCTGAAGCCAACTCCTCCGGCGCTCCTGGGGCGAATGGCGCCGCCGCCCCCGGCTCGCTGGAACCGCGTCCTCGCGAATACGAGGTGAAGCGCGGCGATGCCCTGGTTCTCATTGGCAAGAAGTTCGGCATCTCGGGGCAGCAACTCAAGGAATTCAACGGTCTAACCAAGGACACGATCCAAATCGGGCAGGTGCTCAAGATCCCGACCATTGAGGAAGTCATGGCCATGGCCCCAGCGCCACCTCCGCCCACGGCCAAATCAAAGGACAAACCAAAGCCGGAGGAAACACAGGCTCAGGCGCAGGCAGGTCGCACACCCCTGCTTCCTCCAGGTCAGGAGGATCTCCTCATGCAGATCTACCTCGACCGCGAAGGATACTCCTGCGGCTCCGTCGATGGCAATGCAGGCCCCCTTTTCTCCAAGACGCTGCAACTCTACCGCGACAACCACCCGGAGTTGATCGACATGACCGCGCTCAAGGACAAGGCGCTTGAAGCCGTGGGCACTCCCCTCACGGGCTACGTCCTGAAACCGGAGGACTTCCGCTTCATTGAAAAGCCGGAGCCCAGCCCCACGCCAGCCCGCAAGAAAAGTTCCAAGACCTCGACCAAGGATGAGGTGGAGCCGGCCGTCACCTACGAGGAACTGCTCGCCGCGCCCATGCTGCTCTACCGCACGCCGTGGGAGTTTGTTGCGGAACGCTACCATTGTGATGAGGTCTTCCTCCGTAATCTGAACCCCCGAATCAAGAATCCCGTGCCCGGCACCGCATTTCAGGTGCCCAATGTCATCCCGTTTGAGATTGAGAAGGCGTTCGAAAGCGACGCTCCTCTGCAGCCTGCCGTGGATGAGGCGAATCCCATCACGGTCTCGCTGGTGGAACTCTCCCGGCTGGAAGTTTCGCGCGGTGGCAAAATCATCGCCACGGCGCCCGTCGGTTTCGCCAGACCTGGCCTCCGCGGGCTGGGATCCTGGACCATCCACGAAGCCATCCCCCACCCCAAGCTCGCTACCCTGCAGGAACTGCGCGAGGCGCCAAAGGCGGCCAGCCCCACCGTCATCATCGAGCCGAGCGGTGCCACACCCGCACCTGGCGTGGCGAATCCACCAGCCGCCACCCCACCGATTACCACCGCCAGGGCGGTGCTCTCCGCGGAACAGTTCCTTGCAGATGGACCGAACAATCCCGTGGGCCTCGTCTGGCTCGGTCTCTCCAAGACCAAGACCAAAGAGGCCCTGCCCTACGGCTTGCATGGCACCAGCATCCCGCGCCGTTTCAAGTCCCAGGAAGGCATCGGCGGCATCCGCCTTACGAACTGGGACATCATGCGCATCGTCCGACTTATCCCTGCTGGCACGCCCATGCAGTGGAAATAATGGGAACCGCTTGCCGCGCCCATACGTACTGGACGCTGAACACCGATATCGCTCATGCATTCCGCATGAGTATTTCTGCATATTCTTTTCTGCCAATTCTTTGCGATTGGCTCTGCGTCCACGTGACGTATTCTCAAGCACGATCTGTCATGCCCTCGCCCCTGCCATCATTGCACCAGTTGCTCGCCGAGTTTGAAGGGTTCCGCGATCTTGGCATGTGGGAGGCGGCACAGGCGATCCTGGATGGCGTTCCTTCCGAACTCGCGGATCATCCGGATGTGATCCTTGGCAGACTTGACGTGCTGGTGGGCACCAATCAATGGGATGAAGCACTGCGTCTCTCTGACAAGGTGGGCGCTCTGGTCAAAGATCATCCCGAAGCCTGGTATGGCATCGCTTGCGCGCATTCGCAGCAGGGAAACATCAAGGCCGCAATGGATGCGGTGAAGCATTGCGTGTCTCTCGACAAGACCTATAGCAGCCGTGTGCTTCAGGAGCCGCTGCTGGGTCCGATATGGTCCATCGATCGGCTGTGACCCGGGAGGCCGCATAACGGCTTCATCATCTTCGGTGTAAAGAAGACCAGGCGTCCAGCATGACAGTGCCCCCCTCGGAAATCTTGTCGCTGGATGTTCGCCCCCTTCAGTCCAGGGATCTCTTTGACCAGGTAATTCTGGCGCGCAGCACCAAGGATGGCGGCTCCTGATTCCTTATCGCGCACGTTTTCTTTCTGACTTGATCTGCCGGATGCCGCGATCTTCCCGGATGTCCTTGGACTGCTTGAAGTTCGCATCGTGCTTGCGGGGTTTGTCAGCGGGTTCACTGTGATCGGCCCCAAGCTTGCGTTGCAGTGGTTTTGGTGCCGGCTCTGGAGGTGTGGTCTTGGATGGTGCTTTCATGAAACCAGCATCGCTGGGGATGCCTGACAGGCTCTCCTGAAAGTGGCAATCTCCCGGCGGATCTTGCGCCTATTACACGCCTACAGCATCGCAAGATCTGACGAGCGCCCGACCGCTCCAGGCGTACGATTTCACCATGAAAACTGCGTACCATGCGCCAGCCCCGGTGGCTGGATTCGCTGCGCGCGTCGGTCGAATTCTGGCTCCCACGGACTTTTCCCCGATATCAAGAGCTGCGGTGAATGCCACGGTGGCCATGCTAGAGGGGAATCCCGAGGCATCCCTCACCCTGCTGCATGTGGTGGACACCGTCGAACCGGAAGAAGGTGATGATCCCGCGTGTGAGGCGTTGCACCGGCACACGCTCGCCTCACGTGTCAATCATGCAGACCGGCGAATGAAGGAGTTGCGGGCTGAATATGGAGACAGGAGTGGACTGGAGAGCCGCATCATTGCCGGGCAGGCCGCGCGGACGATCTGTGATATCGCGAGAGATGAGAGCTACGATTTGATTGTCATGTCCAGCCACGGTCATGCCGGGCTTGCCAGGATCATCATCGGCAGCGTGGCGGAGCAGGTGGTGCAGGAGGCTCCGTGCGCCGTCCTGGTGGCGAAACCTCCCAAGAACCAGGCGGGAGAGTTTGTGCTGGGACCGGTGCCCCTCAAGTTCGCACGTCTGCTGGTCGGATACGACCATCGCGCGGGCTCAAGGCACGCGCTGGACATGGCCCGCGAGCTTGCTGAGACGGAGGACAGTCAGATCACCCTGGTGCACGCCCTCCAGCCCGCGCCGCTTCTGCCGGATTGTCCTGCAGACCCGCAGGCGCGCGCGGAACTTCTCCAGGAAGCTCTCGACAAACTTGCTGCCGTCCGCTCTCGGCGCCTGCCTGCAGCGGAGAATTGGACCCTGCGGGTCGAGGTCGGCGAGCCTTGGGATGTGATCGTCAGGATTGCAAAAGAGACCTGCAGTGATCTCATTGTGGTGGGTCCGCATGAGCATACCCGTTGGGGACACTGTTACGTGGGCAGCACGGCCCAGCGGGTCGTGCGCCGCGCGTCCTGTCCGGTGCTCGTGGTGAAATGACGGGGGCAACCGGCTTCATTGCTACAAGCAAGATACGGCATGAAGCTGACAACGGAGGCAGGGCGCGTATGGGGCCGGCATGGGAAAATGAGTCGTTCCAAGAGAATGCAACTCAACCCATCTTCCCATGATTGCGAAATACGACATCGAGTACACCGTCTTCCCGGAGCACAACAGCAAGGTCGCCAGCCATCGGACGGACGACCCGATCTCCGCTGAAGAGTTCCTTATGCATCTGCTTGTATCGGGGGCGCGCATTCATGACATCAAGCACGAGGGGGTGCCCTTGGAGCGCGTACAGCAGGATCGCATGCTCCGGGCAGCCGCCGAACGTCTCTGTACGCAGTTGCTTTCCCGCGCGGTGCATATTGATTCCGTCGAGTCCAAGCACCGTTTCGGCTTCGCCGCATAAGACATCATGAAAAGTATCCTGCCCCACCTGCGCCTGCTCTTCATCCTGCTTCCGCAGGGCTTTCTGGTCCTGTGGCTGGCCGGGTGTGCTTCCGCACCCCCCTCTGGGGAGGCGGACGTCTCCTTCGAGCAGGATGTGAAGCCCGTCCTCGAATATTACTGCATCGAATGCCACGACACCAAGTCCAAGGGACAGTATGGGGGATTCAGTCTGGAAACCGGGCGTGAGGCCATGACCACGGGCAGGCACGCTCCAGTCATCATTCCGGGAAATGCAGATGGGAGTCTGCTTTTCAAGGTGCTCCGATTCGGCCACGAGGATCCCCTCGCCATGCCTCCGGCGCCGGACAAAATCTCGGATGAACAACTGGATGGCATTCGCGAGTGGATACAGGCCGGAGCAGTATGGCCGGAGGGTGAGACTGGCCGTCTGAAACTTCCACATTGACACGGCCAGCATGGATCAACTAGGGAGAGTGGAGGCAACCAGCGACGTTCCAAGGGCTCTCTTTGCGTTCCGCCGCGACCGGTTCCGCGCAACGCCGAGATCCATGAGCACCGAAGGTTCCAGTCCAGGCGGCTCGAAGCTGCCACCCCCAACCGGGACACCAATCCAGCCGGGAAGCATCGCGCTCTCCACGTCGCCGCACTCCCAGGAGGAGTTGATGGACCGTCTGGAGGAACTTCACGATCTCAAGGCAGCTCTTGATGCGCACTCGATTGTCGCCATCACCAATCCGGCAGGGGACATCACTTATGTGAACGACAAGTTCTGCGAGATCTCCCAATACGGTCGGGAGGAGTTGCTCGGGCGCAATCATCGCATCATCAATTCCGGCCACCATCCCCGGGAATTCTTCACGGGCATGTGGCGCACGATCTCCCGGGGAAAGGTGTGGCGGGGCGAGATCAAGAACCGGGCGAAGGATGGGAGCTACTACTGGGTGGATACCACCATCTTCCCCTTCCTCGACAAGGCAGGAAGTCCCCTTCAATACATCGCCATCCGCACCGACATCACCGTGCGCAAAAGATATGAGGAACAACTGGCGCAAATGGCAAGGACCCTTGCTGAAAAGAACAAGGAACTGGAGGCCATCGTGTACGTCGCCTCGCACGATCTGCGGTCACCTCTGGTAAACATCCAGGGATTCAGCAAGGAACTCGCCCGATCCTGCAAGCTGCTGGAGACCAGGCTCGCGGGCACCGGGGCCAGCGGTCTTCCCGGCGTGCAGGAAGCCCTGGATGAGGAGATTCCGGAAGCCCTCGGCTTCATCCTTTCCAGTGTGGGGAAAATGGACGCGCTGCTTTCCGGTTTTCTCAGGTTTTCGAGGCTGGGACGCGCGGCACTCACCATCGCGCCCCTGGATATGAACCAGATGATGACAGAGATCGTGCAGACGATGGAGTACCAGATCAAGCAGGCGGGGGCGTCGGTACAGGTCCAGGATCTCCCGCCCTGCCTCGGAGATGCGGTGCAGATCAATCAGGTCTTCTCGAACCTGATCGACAACGCCCTGAAGTACCGGAACGCGGACCACGCGTGTTCCATCATCATCACGGCCAGGAGTGAGGAGGGACGCTCCATCTACTGCGTGGAGGACAACGG
>JAEYUU010000428.1 GCA_023429545.1 Verrucomicrobiota bacterium | reverse complement strand
AACCCAAAGCGCCTGACGGAATTGACGACGAGTGCCGACAAGAATGTGTCTGCCAGGGCGATGGCAGCCATGATGAACCAAATGAAAATCGACATCGCCGAGATCGAAGCTGCGGTTCGTGGGTAGAAGAAGCCGCGCCCCAGCCATGCGCTGCAGCGAACGGCTCCGGGATGTGGTCTTTATCGTCGCATCCTGTGGGCTGTGTCGCCGAGCTTGGAAATCCGGCCGCATTCGCAAGCCATGCCGGTATCCCAAAACCTCCGATTCACAGCGATCGTCCCGAAGGCTGAGGAGTTCGCTTCCAAAGGGACCGCTTCCAAAAGGACAGACAAATGGTGTCGTACTCAGAGGGGCTTCCCGCGGGCGCAGTCGCTGAGCTCGGGTCGTGACGTTCGGCCAACCAATAACGCGTTTCCTGCATTCCAATGAGCACAGCTTACAGTCTTCCGCAAATCGCCTACTGGGTCGCTTATCGAGTTCTTCCACACTACGCATTTCAGGCACTTGAGAAGGCTGTTCAGGTGTGGACAACAACACCGACATCAGCAGGGCCATTCTATTACCTGATGGCGTGTCAGATGGCCGTTCATTCCCCAGATGTAACGTCGCGCATTACAGGGGCGTGGACACTCGTCTCCGCTGCCCCTGACTCGCCACTCTCTGTTATCTGGCACGCAAGGCCACATGCCAGTAGCCGCTCCAAAGGCGTCACCAGCAACTTCCCCGCGATAGAAATCGCGGCACGACAGAACAGCGGACAGAAGTATCCACGCTCGTTGATGCAGCTTCTCGTTGGTTCATCTTCACGCAAGTGGACTGCGTGAACGGTGCCGCATGTAGAACTTCCACGAAGCCCATCGGTCTAAATGTTTATGTAGGTCTAAATCGAAATGCAGGACCAGAATTCGTTCTTGGTTCCATTCACCCTAAGAATTGCCGCCCACTATCGTCCTCATCATCAAAACTTGTGAAAAGCCCCGTTTTGCACCTCGGAAAGCCAAAAAATCTGAAAAAAATCCTAATTTTTGCTAGCACTCATATTGACCAAATACTCAAACGAGTGAAATTACTATAAATGGCTGAGCGCTACGAATTCGTACGAAAGGTCGCGCAAGGCGGCTTCGGGGAAGTGTATACCGCGATGGATCGCACCCTGAAGCGGGAGGTGGCCATCAAGCGGCTGCTCACCAAGAACGATGGCGCGGAAGAGGAGGCGGCGGAGGCTGCTTTCCAGCGGGAGGCGCTGGTACTCGCTGCCATGCAGCACCCCAATATTGTCCAAATCTTCGATTTTGACCGGGATGAAGACGGCACCTTCGTGGTAATGGAGATGCTGGAGGGGAAGACGCTCAAGGAGGCGCTCGATCGCGGCGCGCTCACTTGGGAGGACTTTACCCGCTTGGTGCGCCAGACGCTGGATGCCATGGTGGCCGCTCACAAGGCGGACATCCTGCACCGCGACCTGAAGCCTGAGAACATTTTCCTGAAGCGCACCGTCACCGGGTCCTGGACGGTGAAGGTGCTCGACTTCGGCCTGGCCAAGCTCTCCCAGCAGCCAAGCCGCCAGACCATGGACGGCAAGGGCAACGTCTTCGGTTCCATCTATTACATGGCGCCGGAGCAGTTCAAGCGCGAGGCTCTTGATGTCCGCACGGACATTTATGCGCTGGGCTGCGTCTTCTACCAGGCACTCACGCAACGCTTTCCCTTCGAAGGGGAGAACATGGCGGGCACCATGGATGCCCACCTGAACCATCTGGTGAAGCCCGTGGAGCTGCGGCGCAAGGACACACCTCCCGCAGTGGCCGCCTGGCTCATGAGGATGATTTCTCTCGACCGCGATGACCGGCCACACAGTGCCATGGCCGCGCGAAAGGAGTTCGATGAAGCTCTGGAGGGGAAAACTCCGGCTCCCATGGCGAAGGTCGTGGCAGCACAGCCTCCTCCTGCAAAACCCACGCCGCCGCCCGCGCCGGTTGCTCAACGCCCGAATCCCACGCCGCCCGCCAGGAGTCACGCATCGGCGCCTGCTCCTGCCTATGGCCACGCTGGAGGTTCCAACACAGCCCGGCGGTCGGCGCCTCAGACTACGATCTCTTCCCGTCCCATTCCGGGTCGCGACGGCTATTCGCCCTCCCGCGCCACTTCGGGCGGGATTGCGGTCGCCGCGCCTCCACGACGGCCCACGACTTCCGTCTCCCGCTACTCCACTACCACGGCGGCTGCTCCTGCCACGGAGCAGAGCCTGTGGATGCGACACCGCAATCTCGTCCTCGCCGGCGTGCCGATCCTGCTCGCGGGAGGGTTCTTCATATTCTTGAGCCAGCAAAACCGCGAAGGAAAAGCGACCGCAGCGCTCCAAACTGCATCTGTGCCCAAGACAGTGGCTCCGGCAGCGCCGTCCACACCCCCGCCGCCTGCGCAGCCGCCCCTGCCCGCCATGCTGCCGCTGAGCCTGCCCTTGGAGGACAAGCTCACCTGGCGATTCCGTGCTGGCACGGAGATCTGGAATCAGGGAGACAACGGAATGGGCGCCCGCAAGACACCCCAAAGGAACCAGCGCATCCACGCGTGGCGAAATCTGTCCCCCGGACTGCGTGAGGTGTACATGAAGCCGTATGGCAACCCCGCGGACAATGCGCCAAGCGTGACCGTGGGAGATGTAAATGGCGCGGGCACGGAGGCTTCGCGCCTCAGTTTCTCAGGCCTTCAGGGCATGCGGCATCAACTGGACTCCAGCGCCGGCCTCAAGGCTCCCGGAAATGGCGTGGCCGCTTCCAAAGGCGTCACCATCGCGGCGGTTTTTCGTGCAAATGCGTCGAAAAAAGAACGGTCCATCCGTCCCGTCCTGCTGAGTTCCAGTTGGTCGAAGGACACCATCAGCCTGCACCACAGTCACATTGCCGGCCAGTTCTGGGTCCGCGTGCAGCATGGGCAGGACCTGATGCTCCCGCTGGTACGTCCCAAGCAGTTTGAGGCCAAGGGTTCCCCCTGGCAGTGGTCCGTGGTCGTCGCGGTCTGGGATTCATCCGAAGGGAAAGTGCGTCTCTCCGTGAGATCTCCCGATGGCAAGGTGACCAAGGCGGATGAAGTCACGCTGCCCAAGGGCATGCCGATGATGGATCAGTTCACCCTTGGCTACTACCCGCTGCCCTCAGACACCAAACTGGAAGCCCAGGAGAAATTCGACGGTGATATCCTGGAAGTCGCCGTGTATCAAGACGCACTGGACCCTGCCAACCAGGACAAGGTGATGAATGCTCTGTGGGACCGGTATTTCCCAAAGAGGTAAGAATTGCACGGGCAGAAGGCCTCGCTGGTTGTCTCGTCCGGCCCACCCGCGCTATTGACGTATGCTATGCTTTTCAGTGGATATGGAGGGCTTCGTGGAGGGGCTGTAATCTTCCCGGACAGAGCGTTTTAGATTTTTCTGCAACTCCTGGGCGCATTCCTCGTGAAGGGGACCGCAAAAATCGAGTTTCATTTTCCTGGAGCAGTAGATTTTGGAAAAGGGAACCTGGCCGTCGTTATCGATGTTGATGACGGGGAGGTCCAGGTCCTCGTTTCCCTTGAGCTTCGCGAAATTCTGCATGCTTGAATCCACCAGATAGACCTGGCCTCTGTCCGTCTTGGCGATGTTGAAAAAATGCTCGTCATCATCGTCGTCGACACAGCCCACGTACACGCCTGCGGGGGCGTCGCTGCCTTTCAGCC
>JAEYUU010000365.1 GCA_023429545.1 Verrucomicrobiota bacterium | reverse complement strand
GGGTGGGTGGGGGCAGGTTAGCTGTCTGACGGGAGCGCAGCACAGAGACCACCATCATCTTCTCCCGCTGCTCGCGGAATTTCTTGATGGTCATGCCGGTCTTGGCCAGGTCGTGCAGGAATTTTTCGCGGTCGCCGTTGTAGCTTTCCCGGATGATGTTGTTGATGTCGTCATCCACGTACTGGGCCTTGATGCTGCCACCGAGCTTCTCGAACTCGCTCAGCACGAGCTGGCGCTCGATGAGGGCGTAGAGGGCGCTCTCGCGCAACTCCCCCAAGCGGGCCGCCGCGATGCGGGGGTCCTTGATGGTCATCTGGATGAGCTGCTCCTGCATCTGCACGGCTTCGCGAACCTCGGAGGTGGTGATGACCTTGCCGTTCACCGTGGCCGCGATCCCATAGGTCGCGCCGAAACTGGAGCTTGTGCTGGCGTGCACAAGCAACGCGGTTACGGCAATCAATATGGGGCGGCTGATCTTCATGGATTAAAAACTTCTCAGGAGGTGGAGAGATTCGCGCAATAGTAGGGGCGGGTCAGGGGCTGTCAAACGGGGAAACTTGCCTCCAACCAGCACGTAGCCTCCCTTGCGTGTGAGCATGAGTTTTCCATCTTTTATCTCAATGGCGCTGATGCCTTTGGAGGCCGCACTGAGCTTCATGGCGGCGCAGACGAGGAGATTGTCCACGGCATCCGGGGGGCGTCCGTACTGGTCGCGCCAAGAGGCCTCGAGTGTCTCCAACTCCTTGCGGGTGAGCACTTCACCGAGCATTCGATAGGCAGTGATGCGGCTGCGCGCATCCTCCATGTAGGTCTGCGGGATGAAGGCGGGAATGCGCCTCTCCCGGTCCGCGACCAGCTTCTGCCGGTCCGCGGGACGGTGAGCCGTGGCGGCGGTGACGCGCTTGCGCGGGGCTGCCTCCGGATCGGTGGCTTCCAGCCACTCGGCCTCGCTCATGCACAGGAAGTCGACATGCAGGGTCACTTCCATGGGGGGCGGTGTGCGGCGGCCTTGGAGGCGGGCGGTGGCCCCCTTGAGCATCTGGCAGTACAGGTCAAAGCCGACCGCCACGATGTGTCCGCTCTGCTCGGTCCCCAGCAAATTGCCCGCTCCACGGATTTCCAGGTCGCGCATGGCAATCTTGAACCCGCTGCCAAGAGCCGTGTACTGCTTGATGGCATTGACCCGCTTCCGGGCGTCGCCGCCGGTCATCAGATCGCGTGGCAGCATGAGATAGGCATGGGCTCGCTCGCCCCCACGTCCGACTCGGCCGCGGAGCTGGTACAGATCCGCGAGGCCAAAGCGATCTGCTCGATCAATGATGATGGTATTGGCATTGGGGATGTCCACGCCGCTTTCGATGATGGTGGTGCAGAGCAGCACATCCGCATCGCCATTCACGAAGGTTTGCATCACGTCCTCCAGCAATTCGGCGTCCATCTGGCCATGGCCCACGATGATGCGCGCATCGGAGCACAGCGCCTCCAGCTTGGCCTTCATCTTCTCCATGTCCATTACCCGGTTGTGCAGGAAGAAGACCTGGCCGCCACGCTGGATTTCCGCGTTGATCGCATCGCGAATCACACGCTCGTCATATCCGGCCACCGTGGTCTGCACGGGGATGCGGTTGGGTGGCGCGGTATCCAGCGTGGACATGTCACGCATGCCCATGAGGCCGAGGTAGAGTGTGCGCGGAATGGGAGTCGCGCTCAGGGTGAGCACATCCACCAGCTTGAAGAGATCCTTGAAGCGTTCCTTGTGTTTCACACCGAAGCGCTGCTCTTCATCAATGACGGCGAGACCGAGATCCTTGAAGCGCACATCGCGTGAGATGACCCGGTGCGTGCCCACCACGATGTCCACCGTGCCTTCCGTGATGCCCGCGAGGATTTCCTTCTCCTTCTTTTTTGGAGTCAGGCGGCTGAGCATTTCTACTGTGACCGGGTAGTCGCTCATGCGCTCGCGAAAGGTGTGCCAGTGCTGCTGCGCGAGCACCGTGGTGGGCACGAGAATGGCCACCTGCTTGCCACCCATCACCGCCTTGAACGCGGCGCGGATCGCCACCTCCGTCTTGCCAAATCCCACATCCCCGCACAGCAGGCGGTCCATGGGTTTTTCCATTTCCATGTCGCGTTTGATCTCCGCGATGCTGCGGATCTGATCCGGAGTCTCGCGAAAGAGGAAGGACTGCTCAAACTCGACCTGCCACTTCGTGTCAGGCGGATGCGCGAAACCCTTGAGCGACTGCCGCTGTGCTGCCGTGGAAAGCATGCGCGCGGCGAACTCCTCCACACTGCGCTCGGCATTGGCTCGTGTCTTGCCCCAGCGTGCGTCCCCCAACTTGTTGAGATTCGGTGATTTGCCTCCGACACCCACTTAACGGGAGACGAGATGCGACTGGCTCAGCGGAACGAAGACCTTCGCCTGATCCGCATAGCGGATGACCATGACTTCCTCACGCTTCGCACCCTCGCGCACTTCGATGCCGGAGAACTTGCCTACGCCGTAGTCCACGTGCACGACGAGGTCGCCCTCCTTCATGTCGCGCATCTGGTCCCGCGCCTGACGGAGGACCTGCGCCTCATCCAACTTTGAGCCGCGGACGCGTCGAGTGTGCAGATGGCGGCCGAAGATTTCCGCGCCCGTCAGCACCGCGAGTGAAGCGGCCGGCACGGTGAAGCCCCGGTGCAGCAGGCCGAGAGCCAGCTCCATGCGCTGCGCCGCCAGCCACTCAGGTCCCACGAGTTCCTCGAAGCGCTCGCGCTCACCTTCGTTGTGGAAGAACATCACCACGCGCCACTTGTCACGATGCCATTCCTCCACCTGCTTCGTGAACTGGATGCGTCGCGCCTCCTGCACCACGAAGTCACCCGCCTGGAAGATCCCGAGAGGATTCTCAAAGATCGCTGTGGAGTAGTCTTCCGTGGGTGAGTCTCCATCAGGTGGAGCGCCTGCGGTGATGACGATGCGATTCTTGACGCTGTCTGGAATCAAGGAGGCATCCGCATCGCCAGGCTCGATGAGGATCACGGCATCACCCTTGGAAAACAAACTGCCCATCCGCGTGGTGGCAGTGGAGGCATCCACCTGCTGCATGAGGATCTGCGCGCGCTCAAAACGCTGCACCGAGCCCTGCGTGTGAATGTCGAAGACACGCAGCGATTCGATCTCTTCATCGAAGAACTCGATGCGCAGCGGTTCCTCTCCCTGCCAGGAAAAAACGTCCACAATCCCGCCGCGTCGTGCGAATTGTCCACGCTCGGCCACGGTGGGCACGCGCTCGTAGCCGGAGGATTCCAGTTCGTTCAGGAACGCATCGACCTCGAGTTTCATGCCAGCCTCGAGCTTCTTCTTGGAGGAGTCGAGATCCTTGGGCGAGGGCACCCGCTCCTCCAGGCTGTCCGTGCAGAGCACGATGGCGCGCGCGGCTTCGTCATCACCATTTTCGGTGAAACGGGTTATCACCGAGATGCGTTCCGCCTGGGTGTCAGGATCGCTCAGGCCATTGGGTCCATCGGGCTGCGGAGCACGTGGGAAGAACATGGCCGGGGCGCCCCATGCTTGGAGATCCGCGTGGAGCTGCTCCTGCGTGCGCGCCTCGCGGCAGAGCACCCAGGTGCGGCGGCGGGCAGTGGCCTGCAATGCTACCGCAGTGGCAAAGCCGAAGGCCTCACGGCAGACATGGCCCAGCGTGACCGCCCCGCTCCGTCCAAGCTGCTTCCACAATTCCGAGAACGTCTCCGCTCCAAACGCCGCCTCCACCAGGCGGGGAGCCAGGTGTTCGGTGATGCTCGTGGGAGATGGTTCGGTTTCCGGCATGCGCAGACGACAAAACACCCCGTCCGCCGGAAAAGGCGGGCGTGGTGACATCGCATCCAGTGCCCCGGATGGACCGGGAGACAAGTGCTTTGTGAATTACGCGCCCCGCTGCCGTAGCGCCGCAAGCAGGTGCTGCATTTCCATATCCACATCCGCGCTCGCAGCCAGGGTCTGGGCGATTTCACGGCGGAGTTGATCGCGAAAACGCTGGCGCAGGCGGTGCACAGCTACACGGAGGGCACTGTCTTTCAGTCCCAGTTGTGAGGCGGCCACTGCCTCTTCTCCGGTAACCTTTGAGGTGACGAGCCAGGGTTTGAGGGCTTCGAAATGTGCGGCCTTGCTCTCGCTGCTGAAGGAGGCTTCCAGCGATTCCAAGGCCCGCTCCAAAACGTGCAGCGCCCATTGGCAATCAAACTCAGCATCAGGTGGCATGGCGTTAGGGTCCGGCAGTTCCAATGCGCTGGCGCGCGCCCCGTCCCCACCATCTGCATTTCCAGCATCGAGGGTGACGTGCTCAACACCCCCGCCACGCTTCAGGCGATTGGCTCGGTCACGCATGTCACAAAGAAAATGCTTCACCGCGCCGAGCAGGAACGAGCGGAACTTGCCATGCTCGGGAGCGGCCCCCGCGATTCGCGGTCTGGCCAGCAAACTCGCGAAAAACTCCTGCGTCAGATCGCGTGCGTCCTCTGAATCCCGGCACCAGCCAAGCACAAAACGGTGTACTGGGGTATAATACGCCTCACACAATTCGCTGATTGCCACTCCGGCATCCTCCGAGTGTCCCTGGGCACGCTGCACCAGGGTCCAGCGGGTCTCGGCGAAGTTATGAGCCATAGATGCAGCATGGCGGAATCTAGGTCCCGCGATCAAGATTTTGGTCGGTAGATTGGAGAAAGCCCCTTGGTCTTTTCAAAGGTGATCTGGTCCACCCAAACGGTACCCGGCCCTTCGATGACGATATTTACAAGAGCCCGGTTCACCGGGAAGTCTCCCGTGACCATCATGGGCAGGCGAATTTCCTTCCAGTCAGAGTCACCTTGGAGAGTTTGATCGGGTCCCTTGGAAAAGGCGCGTTTGCCTTCTCCGATTTCGCACCACATCTCGAGGTAGGCCCGCTGCGCCACAGCTTCGCATTTCACCTTGAGGATGCACCAGAGTGTTTCTCCGTGCTCCACTCGAAGGTCCTTCTGATCGGCGATGGTTGTCTGGGCATTGTGGATCGCGTGGACCTTGAGGGATCCATTGCCATCGACAGTGACGGTCGGGTCCACGGTGACAAGAGTCTTCACCTGCTTGAGATCGTGGCTGGGGAAATAGCCCAAATCCACAGCCCATAGGGAAATGGAGCATCCGGTCATGACCGTGACGAGGAACCGGATGCACCGGGAGACAACGGAGATTCTCTTCATGATCGGCTGGGAGTTCATGTTGATGGCAGGTGTCAGTGAGTGGGTTCGTGCCCAAGGTGGATGTCCTTGATC
>JAEYUU010000105.1 GCA_023429545.1 Verrucomicrobiota bacterium | reverse complement strand
CGGAATAACCTGTGCATGCCGTGAGCAGCACGACTGATGCGATGGCGCGACGATTGAAGTGGCGAATCATGAGGAACCCCGGTTTCTGATCTGGTGACTGGTCTGGTCGATGCAGCGCCGACCGAATGGCACTGCCATCGTCTAGTGATTGAACAAGAATTCCCGCGAACTCATCAGCCCCCAGAAGATGTCTTCCAGTGCAAGGCGCTTCTCGTCGGCCGATTTCGCCCCGGCCAGCACCTTGAGCACCGCCTCGCGCTCGCCGGTGGTGGGTGCGCGGCTCAGGCACAGTAAATAGACTTCTTCCACGATTGCCGCGTCAGGTTTGCCGGCAGCCAGCAGCGTCGCCACGCGATTGTCCTTTTCAGCGAGTTTCTTGTTCATGGTGTCGCCGTTCGCGATGTGGAGTGCCTGTGCCATGCTCGGCTCATTGGTGCGCTCGCAGTCACAGGTTTGCACGCGATCAGGGCGGCCGAAGCTGTTCAGGAAGTAGCTCACCGTATTTGAATCTGGGAGCTGCATGGCGCGATAGCCCATGGGGTATCCAGCGCCCACCCCCTTGTTGGCGTTCCGCTTGTCCATGTTGAACTTGGTGGGCACTGCCGTCACCTGGCTCACGGAGTCCAGCATCACCTCCGCCATGAGGCGGCGCGGGTAATAGCGTGAGTAGAAGCGGGTGTCGTCCTTGTTCTCCGGAAGCGCCACACTGCTGCGCTGCCACGTCTCGCTTTGCAGGATCAGCCGCATCAGCGCCTTCAGATCAAACTTGTTCTTTGCCAGATATCCCGCTGCTTCGCTCAGCAGCTTTTCATTGCTTGCGGGATTCGTCATGCGGAGGTCATCCACCGACTCCACCAATGCGGTGGCGAAGAAGTTTTTCCACACGCGATTCGTGATGGCACGGGCGAACCACGGATTCTCCGGCGCGGTCAGCCATTCAGCCATGGGGACGCGGCGGTCCTTCGTGGAGGTCAGGCTGACCGGCTTCGCATCCAGCGGCGTGGGCGGCTGTGCGCGCCCGATGAGCGGCTGCACGATGTCACCTTCGGTCGCAGCAAAGATCACCCGCTCATCCGTCACCCCACCGTTCTTCGAGCGCACCCGGGAGAAGAGATTGGCGAAGGCGAAGTACTGGTCATTGGTCCACTTCTCCATCGGATGGTTGTGGCATTTCGCGCAGGCGATGGACATGCCAAGGAACGCCGTGGAGACCGTCTCTGCCAGCCTTGTGGGCTCGTCATGCAGCGTGAAGAAGTTGCCCGCGCCATTCTCCAGCGTGCTGCCCGTGGAGGTCAGCAGGTCACGCACCATCACGTCCCACGGCGTATTCAGCTCCACGTTACGCCGGATCCACTGGTAGTAGCTCCACATGGGCTGGACGGGCAGCTTGTCGCTGTTCACCAGCAGCAGGTCGCTCCACTTGTAGCTCCAGAAGTCCACGAATTCCGGACGCTGCAGCAGGTGATCGACAAGCCGGTCACGCTTGTCCGCCTTCGTATCCGCAAGGAAGGCGCGTGTTTCTTCCGGCGTGGGAAGTACACCGATGGTGTCCAGGAAGGCGCGCCGGATGAACTCGGCATCCGTGCTGCGTGCAGAGGGCGGAATGTTCAGCTCCACCAGCTTCTCCTTCACCCGCTCATCGATCAGGTTGCGCGGTTTGAATTCGTCGAATGCCTGGGTCAGCACGGCGTGCTCATACGGCACTGTGATGGTCGCAATCGAGAGCTGGCTCAGGTACCATGCGGTCACTGTGCCCTCGCCGCGCCCCACCACCTTGACCTTGCCGTGGTCGTCCACCGTGGCCACGGAGGTGTTGCCTGCCGTATATTTTGCCCAGCGCGTGACGTCTTCACTCTTTCCATTGTTGAAGTACGCCGTCACCTTGATCGGCTGCGTCTGATCTGCTTTCAGCGTCACATGCGCGGGCGAGACCTCGATGCGTTGGATGCGCGTATCCTTCTCTTGTGGACCTGGGGCGCCACTGGCGATCCACTCCGCCAGAATCTGGTACTCCGGCCAGTCCGTCTTGATCTTTTCTCCGCCCTTGTGCGGCACGGCCTTGGTCGCCTTCATCAGCAGCAGGCTGCGCGAGGGATCTTCCAGCGTGATGCGCCGCCCCTGGGCCGAGCGTGTGATGCTCAGGTAGTCGCCCATGTCGTCATAGCCACGGAGCGAAAGACGGAACCCTCCCTGGCCTGCTGCTGCGCCATGGCACGCGCCGCTGGAACAGCCATAGCGCGCCAGGATGGGCTGCACCTGGTTGCGGAAGGAAACTTCCGCAGCGGTCGCCAGGCTCATGTGGAGCACGGTGGCACCGAACAGGAGCGCGGTGTGAAGATTGGACGTTCTCAATCGCATCAGAAAAACAAATTCGGAAGCTGTCAGCTCATGTCATTGCGCACTGCCCAGGCAGGATGCCCGGGCAGCAAATCGATCCCAGGGCTCTAGAACAGCTCCTTGATCGGATCGAACCCGCGATCCACCACCGGGTAGGGACGATTCTGCGGCCCGGGCAGTTCTGTTTCCAGATCGATGCCCATGGCCTCGTAGATCGTCGCCACCACGTTGGCAGGCGTCACGGCACGCTCGGCGGGATAGGCGCCGATCTCGTCGCTCTTGCCCACCACGCGTCCGCCTTTCACGCCACCGCCGGCGAAGCCGATGGTCCACACTCCAGGCCAGTGGTCCCGGCCTCCCGCAGGATTCACCTTCGGCGTGCGGCCGAACTCGGCCAGATTGCACACCATCGTGCCCTCCAGCATGCCACGCTGATGCAGATCCTCGATGAGCGCGCTATAACCTTGATCGTACATCGGCGCCACCAGGTCACGCATACCTTCGATACTGGTGAAGGGCTTGCTGCCGTGGATGTCCCACGTGATCTCGTTGAAGACCGTGATGAAGCTGTTCACCGTCACGAAGCGCACACCGCGCTCCACCAGGCGCCGCGCCAGCAGGCAACACTGGCCAAAGCGATTCATGCCATAGCGCTCGCGCACCGCCGGCTTCTCCTGTGACAAGTCAAAGGCCTCGCGCGCCGTGCTGCTCGTCATCAGGCGATAGGCGTCGCTGAAGTTGGTATCCATGAGCTTCGCGGCCTCGCTGGCCTCGAAGTTCTTCACGGAATCATCCACGAGTTGGCGCAGGCTGCGACGGCGATCCAGGCGCACCTCGCTGATTTCGCTTGGAGGCAGCAGATCCGGCACCTTGAAATCCTTCGCCGAAGGGTCCGCGTTCAGCACAAAGGGATCGTACGTCTTCCCCAGAAAGCCTGCGTCCTGACCGTGCGGCATGTTTCCTCCCGTAGGACCCATCGGCTCCGGCAGGATCACATGGGCTGGCATCTCGTTCTTGCGGCCCTTTAGGAACTCCAGTGCACAACCCACATGCGGCGTATTGATGCCACCGGAGAATAGCCGGCCCGTCTGCATCATTTGGTGCCCCGTGTCATGCACTGCCGCGGCCGTGTGATACACACTGCGCACCAGGGAGAACTTGTCCGCGATCTTCGCCATGTGTGGGAAGATCTCCGTAAGTTGCATTCCTGGCACGTTCGTCGAGATGGCTTTGAAGGGACCTCGTACTTCGCGCGGCGCGTCTGGCTTCGGGTCCCAGGTGTCCATCTGGCTCGGTGCCCCGAGGTTGAAGATCATGATGCACGCCTTGTCGTCCTTCTTTTTGTCCACCGCACCCATGGCGCGCAGCGCGTTGA
>JAEYUU010000067.1 GCA_023429545.1 Verrucomicrobiota bacterium | reverse complement strand
ATCCCATACTGTCTGGTAGTCAGGTGACTTTCGGTGGTGAAGAGTACCGCAAGTTTGCGTCGGAGCTTGACGCCGCTAAAACCGCTTACGATGCACAAAAACGCATCATGATCGTTCGCGTTGTTATCGGCATACTTCTAATGAGTAGTTCAACGGCTATTGCATTGGCAAGCGTCAAGCCGAGAACCTTGAGGAAAGAGTAGCTGTAGGTCCATAAGGTCATAGTATCTGGCTATGGCGGAGGGTAGCTACGACGGAAACAAAGAGGGCCGGTGCTCAAGACCGACGTGTTGGGCCGTGTGAAGACCAGCGTGCGGCAACGCGAGGCGATGCTTGATGAATTTGAGCGCAGCGGGTTGAGTGGGACGAAGTTCGCGGCGGTGGTCGGGGTCAAGTATCAGACGTTTGCTTCCTGGGTGCAGAAGCGGCGCAAGGCCACCGGTGCGTAGTAAGCGGTACGCCAGGCGCCCTTTGGTCGGAGTTTAACAGATGAGTCAGAGCGGATAGGCTCTGACATCTATGGATGGGAAGCCAAAGCTGTTGAAGCAGGATGTGCGTGGGCGGGTGCGAACGCCTGTGGAACGGCGGGAGATGTTGCTGGAGGAGTTTGATCGCAGTGGGCTCAGCGGCCCGAAGTTTGCCCAGCTGGTGGGAGTGAAGTATCAGACCTTTGCAGGTTGGGTGCATGAGTGGCGCAAGAAGCGTCCGAGACCACCGGCATTGCCTGCGTCGGCAGCCTCATCCCTGCGCCTGGTGGAGGCTGTGGTGGCCCCGGAGGCGCAGGAGCCTCCTGTTGTGTTCGGCTGCTCTGCAGGGGCATTGCAGGTGCATCTGGGCGAGGGTGTTCGCGTCGAGATTGGCCATGCCTCGCAGTTGCAGCTCGCGGTGTCGTTGATCAGGGCTCTGAGCCGGGAGGCGCGGTGCTGAGCTTCAGCGGCAGTCTGAGGGTGTTCCTGGCGCTGGAGCCCTGCGACATGCGCGTGGGGGCCAACACGTTGTCGGGACTGGTGGGTGAGCGTTTGCAGGAGCAGCCGCGCAACGGGGCGCCCTTCGTGTTTGCCAACCGGAGTCGCACCCGGTTGAAGATCCTCTACTGGGACGGCACGGGGATGTGGCTGCTCTCCAAGCGGCTGGAAGCGGGCGTGTTTTTTGGCCCAAGGCCGCCGAGTCTGGCCAGATCAAACTCAAGCTAGCGCCGGAGGCTTTTGCGATGCTGACCGATGGCATTGAGTTGCGCGGGGCGAAGCTGCGCCCGTGGTATGATCGGGAGTGATGGGGTGTGAGACACCTTGCGAGGGGCATCATGATGCAGAACCTCATTTTGCCGCTGACATGATATGCTCTCCGGTGTTATGCAGGCCCATCACTGATGATGCTGAGCGAACGCGAAATCCAGTTGAGCGAGGAGTTGAGGCTGGCGCGTCTGGAAATCCAACTGCTCAAGGTGAAGCGCGATGCGCTGGCGCGGCGCATGTTTGGCAAGAGCAGCGAGAAGCTCGATGGCGGGCAGCTGCAACTGCTATTGGAAGGACTTGAGGAAATCGCCCAGGTGCGCGCGGAGGCAAAGGCTCACCGTGCTGGTGCTGATGACAAGAAGCGGCCCGGGCGTTCCGGCGAGGGACGGCCCCGCATCCCCGAGCACCTGCCGGTGAAGGAAGTCATCATCGAACCTGAGGAAGTGCAGGCCAGCCCGCAGGATTGGCTGTGCATCGGAGAAGAAGTCACCGATCAACTTGACTACGCCCCGGCGAGCTTCACGCGGTTGCGGCTCATCCGGCGCAAGTACGTGCATCGCACGCACAAGGAACTGCCGCCCATCATCGCGCCACTCTCCCCCACGTTGCAGGAGCGTTGCATGGCCGCGCCCTCGCTGTTGGCTCACGCCATGGTGTCGCGTTATCGTGATCACCTGCCGTGGTATCGCCTGGAGGGCATCTACGCGGGATTGGGCGTGCCTCTCTCGCGCCAGAGCCTGTGCAACTGGAGCGGGATGGCCGCGGAAGCCTCGCGCCTGGTGGTCGAGGAGATCAAGCAGGGCGTCTTTGCTGATGGGTATGTGCAGATCGACGAAACACCCATCGAGTATCTGGCGCCCGGCAACGGCCAGACCAACACCGGCTATCTGTGGGTGGTTCAGAACCCACAGCGGCGGGAGGCGCTTTTTACCTGGCACACCAGCCGGGCCGCGGCGTGTTTGCAGGACATGGTGCCAGAGCGGCTCCCAGTGAGGAACCACCGCTTTGGCTCTCATTCGGGCGGCGCGTACGCTCTCCGCCATGATCTCTGCTCCCGGAAACTTCTCGCGATACTCTTCGGGCGTCAATTGGTGGCTTCCGCATAGATGGGAGGTCAGGATTGCTGCATCCGCCCCGCAAATGCGGCACGTGCAATGGTCCTGAAGCTCAACATTGATCTTGGCGTAGTCGATGCCCGCATCCGCCAAGACCTGCTTCCAGCCCCAGAAGGGCCGGACCGCATAGACGCTCTCCAGCAGTTCAGGCTGACGCCGCTTCACCTCGGTAAGATTCAGCGGCTCCCGCTTCACATAAAGCCGGCGAATCTTAGCGATGATTTGCTGCTTGGAGGGTCCGACATGCTGCGAATGCAATCTGTTCCCCCTCAACCCATTTCGGCAACCGTCATGATGCCTTCGCGACCATCGTTAGGACCGCGCTCCTACTGATAGCTAAAGAAAAGCCCCGCCATTGCAGCGAAGCCTTTCAATCGACACCATCAATTGAGCCCAAGCCCAACGTGGGTGTCCAGCAATCCGTGGAGTGCTTCCGTGCGTTTGGGAAGCTCCGCCAGGTTGCCTTCTTTGAGCGATTCGGTGAACGCGTTGAATAGCGACCACACGTTGCGGGTTTCAAATACTTCATGGCGTGGCTTGCGCCATTCATGAAGCACCGAAGGAATAAGGCGGTTGCTGCACACGCCCACATCGGTTGCCCGGATGACGAGATCGTGAGCGCTGGCGTCATCAATGTCCGTCTCCTTGTAAGCGGTGATGCGTTTGTCCTGATCGTGCCACTTGGCCATGAGACGCCCCACGGCGCGTTCCGTGATCTGGGGCAGGTCGCGCATGATGAACCGCGTGTGTTTCCGGGCGAATTTCACCTCGCCCGAAAACGAGATATTGTCACATACGAAGACGCTGGCACCTGCGACGATACCCGCCGGGAACGTCTTGTCATGGCTGTTGCGCAGCCCCAACACCCAGCAGTAGTCGGCGCTGGAACTGCGGCCCATGATTTCCATGAGACCGAAGTAGCGATTGCCCTCGGCGTCGAGGCTGTGGGCCACGGTGCCGATGCGCAGGTTGGTGGCCGCGAGCGTCTGTTCGATGGTGCGGATCAAGTTGGCATGAGGGATGGGTTGCCATGTCGCCGTGGGTGGAGGTGTGCGCACCTGTGCCACTTCCTGCAACGAAGCGAGCCGGGCGCCGCAGTGAAGGATGAGATTGGGGTGACGTCGCTGCATCGGTGGAGGCACAGCGGCGGGCGCTGTGGGAATAAGAAGAGTATTGGCATTCATAGGGGTGATGAGTCCTTTCTGGTGGTGATTGAAAGCAGTCAGCCCATGCAGCGGAATGTTGCATGGGCTGATGCGAGGATGGATGTTGCCGGTGCGATGAGACTCAGAACTGGACCGCCTGCAGGGAGCGCAGGCGCTGGCGGAACGTCTGGAGTTCCTTGGCCCCGGCCTTCTGCTCGCGCTGGATGACCCGCAGCTTGATGCCGAGGTCGCGGAGTTTTTCCTGCGACTGGCTGTGGTAGGCGCGGAGCTCATCCACCACCTCGATGACCTGCTCGATGGGAGTTTGTCCGGGCCTGCCAGGCGCCGTGGTGGTGTTTGTTGCCTCAGTGTTGGATGCTGTGGGCGAGGTTTCTGAAGGCGAGCTCTGCTCCGCGACGGTGGGAACAGACCCGGCCTCCTCGGTGGGAGGCTCCGCTGCTGCCTCGTGTGAGGTGTCCACGTGTGCCGGTGCAGCGGGGTGGGATGGCACAGGCTCAGCCGGACCGTTGGGGCGCAGCGGCATCACGATCATTTGCCGTCCGCCCTCGGTGAACCGGAGCGGAGACATCTCATCGATGAGGCCGATGGTACACAGACCGAACTCCAGCGCCTTGGCGAGGAACCTGCGATCCACGAACACCCGCTGCTCCGGGCCGGTGACCTGCACTTTGGGCAAAGGTACCCGGGTCCAAGTTTCATCCTCCGGTGCCTTGGCCAGCAGGGCCGCTTCACCAGACTCCCAGGCAATGCCGATGGTCTGGTGCAGGGGTTCGTGGCAGGGCAGGCGGTCGATGGCCTGTTTCACCTGTTCCACGGTGCCGGCATCCAGAGTCATTGTGGTTCTGGTAGCGGAGGTGTCAGGCACGGCCGCTTTCCAATCGGGATAGTTGCCTGTGAGTTGACGGGTGATGTAGCGCCAGCGCCGGGAGCTGATCTGCGCCCAGGGAGGTGTGTCCTTCTCCTCCGCAGGAGCCACCTTGAACCGCCAGTTGCCGTCGAGGGTGAACTCACGCCAAGCCAGGAACTTGTGCTTGGGAAGCACCAACGACTGCTTGAGGGGCAGGCTGAAGGAATTGCTGCTGTAGAGGTGCCTGCCGTCGGTGCCCACG
>JAEYUU010000043.1 GCA_023429545.1 Verrucomicrobiota bacterium | reverse complement strand
ACATAGAAGAAGCCTTCACGCTTCTCGGTTCGCGTGTCGTCGATATAGCTGTCCGCGTCTTCCGCGGAGAAGTAGCCGCCCTCGGGGTGGAGCAATTCGCGATTGCAGTAGCTGATGATGCCCTTCGCCACTTCCATGAAGTAAGCGACGCCGAGATGCTGGTAACCCTCGAGATAGGCCGTGAGAAGCTGGCCCTGATCGTAGAGCATTTTCTCATAATGGGGGATGTGCCAGTAGCCATCCACGCTGTAGCGGTGGAATCCTCCCCCGAGTTGATCGTACATGCCGCCCTTGGCCATGTGGGTGAGCGTGGTCTTCGCCATGGCGCCAGCCCAGTTGGCATCGCTCTCCTCCTTCTTGGATTCGAGGTAGGCTTTCAGTCTCCAGAGCACCAGGAGCGTTGAGGGACGTGGGAACTTCGGCGCACCGCTGAAGCCGCCCTCGTGGTAGTCGAAGGAGCCGGCGATGTCGTCATACAGCTTGCGGGCCACTTCTTCATACGCGGCCTCGTGATGGCGCTGCTCCTCATCAAGATGCTCCTGCAACTTCTGCATGGAAGCCGTGCTGCGTTCCAGCACTCCGGCGCGCTCGTCTTTCCACACCTCGGCGATCTTCAGGCAAAGCGACTTGAATCCCATGCGACCACCGCGATCCTCCGGCGGGAAATAAGTGCCGGCAAAGAACGGCTTCAGCTCCGGGGTGAGCCACACACTCAATGGCCAGCCTCCGCCGCCATTCACCGCCTGGGCGTAGGTCATGTAGGTGAGGTCCACATCGGGCCGCTCCTCGCGGTCAACCTTCACGCAAACGAACTGCTCATTGAGCACGGCGGCGATTTCCTCGCTCTCGAACGACTCGCGCTCCATCACATGGCACCAATGGCACGTGGAATAGCCGATGCTGAGAAAGATGGGTTTCTCCTCCTTGCGCGCACGATCAAACGCGACCTCACCCCATGGCAGCCAGTCCACCGGGTTGTGCGCATGTTGCAGCAGGTAGGGCGAGGTTTCCTTCGCCAGCGCGTTCGTATGCTTTTTTTCCTGACCTTCGGGCATGGCAAAAGGTAGGCCATGCCCCGGCCAATGCAATTGCTTGCCTGCGGATGCTTTATTGCGGGACGTGGACAGTGTCCCCCGGCTGCACCGGAGTCTGGGCGGCCGGGCTGTCCACCCGGCGGAGGTCGATTTCCACGGCCTTGCCGTTGCGGATCAGGCGGACGGCCTTCGCCTTGGCAAATTCCGTCAGGTCACCCGCTGCGACCACGGCGCCATGCACCGTCATGCCGGGGGACATCGGTATCTTGCCGGGGGTCTTCACTTCGCCGCTCACAAAAACCACCTGCGTGTTTGCATCCCGGTTCGGGGCCACCTGGATGGTGGGATTCGTGTAGATTTCCGCCGACTTGTAGGCTGACTGGATATTCTGCTGCAGCGTGGAGGGGCGCATCCCGGAGGCCTTCACCTGACCGATGTAGGGCAGGTTGATGGTGCCGTTGTCAGAGATGTCATAGCTGTTGTTCACGACCACAATCTCCTCAGCCGGAACGCCGGAGATCTTGATGACGACGCTGTCGCCGGCGCGCAGGGAGGACTCGTTGTTTTGGGCACTGGCCGAGCCGGTGAAACATGCCACCAGGCCTGCAATCAAAATGGCGGTGAGATTTTTCATGGTAGGGATCATGGATGAGGAGGGCATCAGGGGTGGTGGGGATGTCCTGGTTCAGAACACTTCATCGGCCTTGGCTCGCGATGTCCTGGCGACTCCACCCTGGGTGGGTGCATCCTGCTTCTTGGTCCGGCGCTTGGCCTTCATGCTGGTGTCACCCTTGCCATCGCCGCTGTAGTAGCTGTAGTAGCTCGTGTAGTAGCCGTAGGTGGCGTCACTGTTGATGTTCACATTGTTGAGCACCGCGCCGGCCACAGTGCCGCCGACCTGCTCAATGGTCTGCTTCACGCGCTGCAGCATCTGGCGTGGCAGCTTGCGGTGCTGCACCACAATGATGGTCATGTCTGCCTCGGCGGCGAGCACGCTGGCATCGCTCACACCAATGATGGGCGGTGAGTCAATGAGCACCAGATCGAAGCGGCTCTTCACATCCGCCAGCAGCTCCACAAACTTCTGGGAGTTCAGCAAGCCGGCACTGTCCGCGGGCATCACGCCGCTCGGCATGAAGTACAGGTGATCCACCTGTGTCTGCACTACCACCTCCTCGAGCGGCACATTGCTGGAGAGGTAATTGCTCAGGCCAAACGTGTGCGGCACATTAAAGAAGGTGTGCTGGCGGGGACGACGCATGTCCGCGTCGATGATCAGCGTGTTGTACCCGCCTTGCGCGCAGATGGTCGCGAGATTCACCATCGTGGTGCTCTTCCCCTCACCGGGGCTGCCGCTCGCAACGCTGATGCAGTTCGCGTTCGGGTCCTTGCGATTGAACTCAAGATTCGTGCGAAGAATGCGATACGCCTCCGCATCCGGCGTGATGCCGGTGGCATGCATCAAGGTACCCACTCCCTTGGGTACCACGGCGAGGACTGGCACGCCGAGTGTCTTCTCCAAGTCATCCATGGTCCGCACGCTGGTATCCAGGTACTCCAGGAAAAACGCCATGCCAAAACCGAACATCAGACCGATGATGCCACCTAGGATCAAGTTCAGCTTCACATTGGGCTTGGAGGGCGCCGTGTCCGGTTCCGCGGGCTGGTAAACGGTGATGGGCGTCTTGGATCCGTCGCGCTCGATTTCTTTCTGCGCTTTGGTGTCCTTCAGCTTTGCCGCGTCCTGCTGGAGTGTTTCCCAGTCTCGCCGCGCCGCCAGATACTCATGATGTCCTGTTTGCGAGTCCAGTGATTTTGCCCGCGTGTCCTTGTTCTGCTTCTCTGCTTCCTGAAGTTGGTTCTCCACCGTGGTGATGCGCACCCCGAGGTTCTTGCGGTAGTCTTCGGCCGCCTCCAGCAGCAGGGCCCGTGTCTGTTCCAGCGACCCCGCGATGCCTCGCATCGTGGGGTGCTTCCTCCCCAGGCCAGCCGTGGCCAGGCTCTGCTGTTTCAGCAGGAGTTCCTGGAACGTGGGTGCCAGCCGCCGGATGGTTTCATTTTCCACTTTCATCTCCCCTGCAAGCCGGATGAGTTCATCACCTTCAAGCTGCATCATCTGCTCAAGCTGCGCCTTCAGGTCGCGGACCTGCTTCTGTAGAAGAGACACATCACGTTGCGACTCCAGCAGCATCGCGCTCTCCGGCGTCATCACATCGTCCTGCGCCATGCCTTTGGTGTCGCTCGAGGTGGGCAGCGTGACGAGATCGAGATCCTTCTTGAGCTGGATCATGCGCTCCATGGACT
>JAEYUU010000688.1 GCA_023429545.1 Verrucomicrobiota bacterium | reverse complement strand
GGATTGTTTTGTGTTCAAGGCGAGTCCGAAGTTTGAACTGCTCTCCACGAACTCGCTGGGCGAAAAAGTCATCGGCAGCATTGCCGTGTCTGATGGGCTGCTGTTCATCCGGAGCTACCAGAACTTGTGGTGCATCGGGAAGTGATCAGGTGACCGGCGCAACATTGGAGGGCGTGGCTCCGTACGTGGGAGCCATGAAGTATTTCCTTGCCCTCTTTGCTGTCACGTCGTCGCTGGCTTTTGCCGCGGAGCCTGTTTCTCTTTTCAACGGAAGCCTGGAAGGCTGGAGCTTCAAATCGGGGAAGGGGACAAGCAAATGGGCCGTCGGTCCCGTCATGGTTCATCCGAGCAATCCCAAAGAGCTGATCATCACTCCTGCCACCATTCCCTCGTCGGCCGCCAGTCTTTGTAACATCGCCACCAAGCATGGCGACAGTGTGGACATCTACTCCAAGGAGAAGTTTGGATCCTGCCTCATCGAACTGGAGGTGATGGTGCCCAAGGGCTCCAACTCCGGCATCTATGTGATGGGCGAGTATGAAGTGCAGGTATTCGACTCCTCCGGCAAGGCGGATGACAAGATGGGTCCCGGAGACATGGGCGCCATCTACGGCGCTGCTGTTCCCAAGGTGAATGCCTGCAGGGCCCCCGGTGAATGGCAGAGGTATGTCATCGAATGGCAGGCGCCGAAGTTCGACGCCACGGGCAAGAAGATCGCCAACGCGAAGTTCATCAAGGTGGAACTGAACGGAAAGGTCATGCACGAGAATCTCGAGATGCCTGGCCCCACACCGTCTGGAGTCACTGGTAAAGAAGCGGCAGAAGGTCCGATCATGTTCCAGGGCGACCATGGCCCCGTGGCCTACCGGAACATCAAGATCACGCCGCGCTAAAGGAAAGGAGTCCGGCGAAGGCTCGTCGGACTCCATTTCCCTTCGCAGCAAAGCAGCAGAACCGGACACAAGCTGCGAAGAAAAGGCAGGTGTATACAGGCTTGTTGGCCTGCGGTAAAACCACAGGCAGCTTCCCACCTTCTCATGTCCCAAACCATTCAGATCGCCCTTGTCGGCGCCGGCATGTTCGGCGGTGATGTCCACGCCAGAGCTTATGCAGACCTGCAGCGCTTCGGCATCGCCGGCCAGCTTGCCCGGGTGGGGCTCGACATGTGGAATCGCGACTTCGCGGACATCCGGTTTGATCTGGTGGCGGTGGCCACGCGCTCGGCTGCTTCCGCGAAGAAGGCGGCAGCGAACTTCAAGGAACTCACTGGCAGCGAGCCGCGCGCCTACCATGGTGACGAACCCTGGAATGACATCCTCCGTGATTTCCCGGATCTCGACGTGCTCGCTGTGGCCACACCCGATCACCTGCACACGCAGCCCATCCTTGCCGCCCTCGAACGCGGCGTGCACGTCATTACGGAGAAGCCCATGTGCCTGAGCATCCACGAGGCGGATGAGATCATTGAGCTGGCGAAGAAGAAGAATCGGGTGGTCGCCGTGGACATGCACAAGCGCTACGATCCCGACCACCTGCGCATCAAGAATGACATCCAGAACCGCATCGGCGCTCCGCTGTACGGCACTGCCTATCTTGAGGAGCCTCTGGAGGTAAGCACCAGCACCTTCAAGTGGGTGGAGAGCAGCGACCCCTTCAGCTATGTGGGGCCGCACTGGACGGATCTGATCCACAGCTACTACAAGTCCAACCCGGTCTCGCTCACTGCCATTGGCCAGAAGAAGCGCCTCGTGCGGGATGGCATCAACGCATACGATGCCGTGCAGGTGCGCGTGGACTACGAGAACGGCATGAGCATCAACTACCACAACAACTGGATCACGCCTGCCGACTTCGAGGGGCCGGTGAATCAGGGGCACGAGATTGTGGGCGCAGATGGCAAGGTGGAGAGCGACCAGCAATATCGTGGTTTCCGCTTCTGGAACGCCGGCGGCGGTTCGCGCACCAGCAACAATCACTTCACCCGTGATGTCGCCCGCCCTGATGGCTCGCGTGGTTATCTGGGCTATGGCGTGGACAGCCTCACCGTGGGCCTCGCCGCCATCTGCCGCATGAAATTCCACGGTGCATCACGTGATGAGGTGGCCTCGCTCTATCCTACCGCCGAAGAGGCACGCATCACGACCGCCATCGTTCATGCCGCGGCAGAAGTCCGCGATCTGAACTTCAAATACACCGAGGAGGGCAAGGGTGCGCCGGTCACTGCGCGGTTTGGCGCGGATGGCATCACCATCGTGGATCCCATGCGCGTGAGCGAAGGCGCCAGCGGGGTCTTCAAGAAGATCTACGACCGACCTCTCTAGGCCTGCGTGCCTCTTCAACTGAGCCGTGCCACGCGCTCCCGGTACTCTGTGGGCGTCATTCCCATGCGAGCCTGGAAGCGCTTGTTGAAATTGGAAAGACTGCCGTAGCCGCAGGTGAAGGCCACCTGGGATACACCCATCTCCACCTCTTCCACAAGCAGGCGGCAGGCGCGGCCCACGCGGAGCTCATTGATGTAGTCCGGCAGCGTACGACCCGTGCGGACGTGGAAGTATCGACTGAACGCGGCCGGGCTCAGGTGCGCGAGCTTCGCCAGACGCTGCCGGCTCAGCGGTTCCGCCAGATGGTCGTCGATGTACTGGCACACGCGACCGAGGCGCTCCTTGTCCGAGAGATCCAACTGTGGTGCAAAGCCAGCGCTGGCAACGGGTTCCAGCTCATCTGACTTTGCCAGCTCGCCCAGAATGGCGAGCAGTTCCAGCAGGCGTGCATAGCCCTCGGTATCCGCGAGGCGCTGCATGCGCATGGCGATGGAGTCCCGTGTGCGGCCTTTCACGTGGAGCCCCCTCCCTGCCAATTGGAGGACCTTGCGCACGTCGGACAGTTCAGGCG
>JAEYUU010000681.1 GCA_023429545.1 Verrucomicrobiota bacterium | reverse complement strand
CTTCCGCGTGGTGAAGAAGGGCTGGAAGAGGTTGCTCATGTTCGCCGTGGAAATGCCCTTGCCGGAGTCGGCGAAGCTGAGGCGCATCTCGTAATCATTGAAGCTGCTGGTGATGGTCAGGGTGCCGCCGTTGGGCATGGCCTGGGCCGCGTTGCGGATCAGGTTGTAGAAGGCCTGCTTCATTTGGCTGGCGTCCAGGGGTGCTGCGGGGAGGCCTGCTGCGAGATCGAGCTTCACCTTCACCCGGCCCTGCTGGAGCTCTGGCGTGAGGAACTGTGCCGCCTCGCGAATGAGATCATTCACCTGGGTGCGCTGGAGCTGTGGCTGGGTCGGTCGGATGGCGGCAAGAAACTGGCCGATGATGAAATCCAGTCGCTTGATCTCGCCTTGGGCCACGGAGAGCATTTCCAGAAGCTGGGGCGCCTCCTTCCCTTTGATTTTCTTCAATCTCCGCTCCATGAGCTGGAGGTGGATGGTGAGGGAGTTGAGTGGGTTTCCCAGCTCGTGCGCCACCCCAGCCGCCAGCAGGGTGAGCGCCGTCATGCGCTCGCTCTCGATCTTCTCCTCCGTCAGCTTGCGGAATTGGGTGACGTCCCGGATGAGCATCACGAAGCCCAGGTCCTCATGCTCATCGATCGCGGTGACGTAGAAATTCAGGTAGCGGTTCTCCGGATAGAAGACCTCCAGGTCGCGGCTGACCGAACCGCCGGACTTCGCCAGCGCCTCCCAGTCAAAGCCACGCACCCCCTCAGCCAGTTTCCGACCCACGATGAGCTCCCGTTCAAAGCCGAAGAACCCGCACGCGGCACGGTTCACATACGTCACGGTGCCCTCGCCATCGAGCAGGATCACACCCTCCTGCAGAGCCTCGAATACCTTTTCAAAGAAGCCCTTCTCCTGCACCAGGCGGATCAGATAACGCTGCACCTCCCCCGGCTCGAGCCGGTCCATGCGCTTGACGATCTTGTCGAAGAACCCGGATTTCATTTCAATTCAAGGACGTAAGGGTGTCAGGCGACAACAAAACGCAGGGAAGCGCGGGACGGAATCTTTAATTGCAGATTTCGGTCACACCGGCTGTATCCATGGATCATGGAGGACGTCCTTGTTGTCTTTTGCACCTTCCCGGATCGGGATGCCGCGACGCGCATCGCCCAGGCGCTCGTGAAGAGTCGCCTGACCGCATGCGTGAATCTCCTTCCGGGGGTTGAGTCCATCTATCAATGGAAGGGGGAGATGGAATCTTCCAATGAAGTGCTGGGACTCATCAAGACCACGGTGGCGATGTACCCCACGCTGGAGGCGCGGTTGAAGGAACTGCATCCCTATGACGTGCCGGAGATCGTGGCCGTACCTGCCTCGCGCGTGCATCCGGCGTACGCGCAGTGGGTACGGGAGATGACGGTTCCGGAGTGAAATCCCGGTGCTAGTTCCGCCAGGGCATCTCGTCCGCCGGAGCCTCCGCAAACAACAGGACATATCCAGGCGATCCCGCCCGGGTGAGGGCATTGAGCACATCGACGATGCGACCATGAGTGGCCAGCGGCGCCGCGCGGATGACGACTGGCGCTGCTGCGCCATGCCTTTCCTGGCGCAGCAGGAGTGCACCCGTCAGCGTTTGAAGCTGTCTGTCTCCTTTGTCTCCCATGCTCCTGCCATCCAGTGACAAGCTGCCGTCTGCATTCAGTTCGATGACGCTGTCCACATGGGCAGAATGCGCGGCATCCGTCTCGACAGGGGAGGCCCGATGAAACTGGAACACGCGCTCCCGCCCGGGAAAATCCGTCGTCGCGATCCACAGGGTGGCCAAGCATCCCAGGAAACAGCCATAACAACTGCCGAGCATGCAGTAGTGCAATAGGGCATCTACTGACAGGGGCAGAGACCACAGTCTTCGTGCACCACCACTGACTTCGAGCGCAACGTGCATGGAGAAACTCTATCGAACAGCACGATGATTGTCGAGAAAATGTGCTCCCGCGGCGCTGCGACCCCCAACCGCGGTACGTGATGAGGGATTTCCCTTTCTGACCCGCGCTCCCTGTGCCTACATGCGCGCCAGTTTCCAATGTCTTCCGCTCCCGCACCCGTCTCCGACGTCACCGCCACCCCTGAGCTGGACAATGCCGTCCATCTCCCACCGGAAAACCAGCGATCCTACTGGGCGATGATCGGGGTGCAGGCCCTGAATGCATTCAATGACAATTTCGTAAAAATCCTGCTCGTGGCATTCGCGGGTGTCGTGGCCAAGGGAACGGATCTGGGCTCTTCCATGCAGGTGTATCTTGGGGCCATCTTCTCGCTGCCCTATGTGCTCTTTGCACCAGTGGCGGGATGGCTCAGCGATCGTTTTTCCAAGACAAAGGTGATGTTCTGGATGCAGGTGGTGCAGGTGGCGATTTTTGCGCTGTTCCTTGCAGTACACGGCTTGCGTGACACGCAGATGACCTTGTGGCTCAGCCTGGGTTGTTTCTTCCTGCTGGCCACGCAGGCCGCTTTCTTCAGTCCGGCGAAGTACGGCATTGTGAAGGAGCTGGTGGGATCCCGTCGCATGGGTTCCGCGAGCGGCACGCTCCAGCTCACGAATTTCGTCGGCATCCTGGCGGGCATGGGTCTCGCGGGCTGGTGGTTCGGCCACAAGATCCAGCCGATGACCGAGCGGATGAAGGTGGTCGAGACGTTCGCTCCCCTGGCTCACGCCAACGGCGTGGTGGAACATGTGTGGCTCGGATTTCACAATGCGATAGCCCAGCAACATCATGATACTGCCTGGCATGCCGTGTCAGTCCTTCTGATCATGGTCACTGCGATCGCAGGGTTGCAGATCGTGGGCTCACTCCTGATCAAGAAGACGCCCTCACATGAGGCGCTAAGGTTTCACAAAGGCATCTGGACTGAGCATTTCTCGCACCTGAAGCTGCTGTTCTCCTACCGGTCCATCAAGCTGGCCGCGCTGGGCGTGACCTACTTCTGGTTCATGTCGAATGCGGTGGGCAGCATGCTGGTGACGCTGGCACATGACTTGCACCCCACGGATGACAGTGCGGTGTCCCGTGAACTCTCCATGATGCCTGCCATGCTCGGCATCGGCATCATGCTGGGCAGCGTGATTGCGGGATATGTGTGCCGGAAGAAGATCGAGCTGGGACTCGTGCCGCTCTCCGGGTACTTCCTCGCCGCTTCGTTGCTCTGGAGCGGACTCCAGCCGGTGCACCCCATGATCTACATTTCCCTGATCGGGGTGGGCATGGCAGGCGGAGCCTTCATGACACCGCTCTATGCCTTTGTGCAGGATCGCTGCAAGCCTGCGGAGCGCGGCCGCATCCTCTCCGCCATGAACCTCATGGATTGTGTGGGTGGCATCGTGGCAAACATCATCCTCGTGAAGGGCATGCTGCTTCTGGGTGTTCCTGCCTGGGCCCAGCTCCTTGTGATGGTGCCGCTCACATTGGGTGCCGCCATATTCATCACACGGCTCCTGCCACGCAATCTGCTGGTGATCGTGGTCAACATCATTGTCCGCACGTTCTACCGCGTCCGTGTCCACCATGAGGATCGCATGCCCAAGGAGGGTCCGCTCCTCGTCCTGCCCAATCATGTGAGCTATGCGGATGCCCTGATGCTCGGCATGAGCTCTGAGCGCATGGTGCGCTTCGTGATGCTGGACTCGCTCTACAAGATCAAGTGGATGCAGTGGTTCCTCAAGCTCTTCGGCACGGTGCCCATCTCCGCGACCAAGGCAAAGGAGGCCGTTCGCACCGTCGCCGACTCGCTGAAGGAAGGGAACGCCGTGGCGCTTTTCCCCGAAGGGCAGCTCTCCCGCACTGGCTTCCTCAATCAAGTGCACCGGGGCTATGAGCTCATGGCGCGCATGGCCGGGGAGAATGTGCGTGTGCAACCCGTCTTTCAGGATGGATTGTGGGGCAGCATCTTCAGCTTCGAAGGCGGGCGTTTTTTCAAGAAGGTGCCCAAGGCGCTGCCGTATCGCGTGAATATCTGGTTCGGCGAGCCGATGGATGCCAAGGACGCCACGGTGACAAGGGTGCGTGAGGCACTGATGGCGCTGGGCGCAGAGGCTTTCTTCACACGGCGGCGAGTACTGCATGTGCCGCGGCTCGTCATGCCTGGTGGAACCACGCTCGGTACGGCAGAGGCCAGGAAAGCGTGGGCGAACGCATCGCGCATCCTTGATACGAGCCTGCTTCACGAAGACGACGCGCTCCTCCTGCTGATCAAAGACACACATCCGCTCGCCAGCACCTTCCTTTCCGCCCTGCCCAGGCTGCGCAAACTCGACATGTGCACGGAGGTGGCGCAGGCAGAGAAACGGAAGGCCAGCGGCGGGCGCATCGTGGCGATTGGAGACAGCGTGTCTCTCGCTGGCTGCAAGCCGGGGCTCTGGGACTTCGCCGTGGTACTCATGGAAGCCACAGCGGCCAAGGAAGGTGGTCTTCCCGCCCCGCCGGCAACTGTGGATGCATCGCCCGGAGGTGGCCCGGTTCCGAAAAATCCAGGCCCGTGGCCGGCTCTTTTCGATGTCGGGACTGGAGTACTTCTCACGCTCAGCGTCCCGAATCCAAAGATGCCAGTGAATGAGGAGGGCCTGCAACGGGGCCACTATCCCGGCAACTTCGGCCACGTGCTCCCCGGCCTGGCGGCGCACCAGGAAGGCCGCACCTTGGTTCTCAGCCACCTCTTTGCCGGGAGTTCGACCCCGGTGCGTCTGGAGGGGCTGATGTTGGACCCCGAGGGGTTTGTTGCCATCGCGCCGCCCCCTCAGGCACCCAAAGACGCCGGCAGGGCGGCATGAAGGACTTTTTCAAAAAATTCTTGCCCCCACCTGAGTCCTGTGCCAATCTCCCCGCCCCTCGCGCCGTGCGTGACGGGTCACCCCAAAAGATTTCACAGGCTTATGGCATACGCAGTCATCAAAACCGGCGGCAAGCAGTACCGCGTTTCCGTGGGCGAAAAGCTCGACGTGGAGAAGCTTGAAGGCGCCGAGGGCGACACCATCACCTTCGGTGATGTGCTGGCAGCAGGCGAAGGCGATGGCCTCCGCTTCGGCAGCCCCTTCCTCAGCGGCGTGAGCGTCGTGGCGAAAGTCGTCACCCAGTTCAAGGCTCCCAAGGTCACGGCTTTCAAGTTCCGTCGCCGCAAGGGCTACCACCGGAAGAAGGGTCACCGCCAGAACCTGACCAAGGTCGAAATCACGAGCATCAACGCCTAACTTACTTACCCCCAGGAGGATACCGACATGTCCCACAAAAAAGGTCAAGGCAGCGTCAAGAACGGTCGCGACAGCAGGAGCAAGCGTCTTGGCATCAAGAAATTCGGCAGCCAGGTGGTCGTCGCCGGCAACATCATTGCCCGTCAGCGTGGCACCAAGTGGCACCCCGGCAAGAATGTCGGCATCGGCAAGGATCACACCATCTTCGCCCTTGTGGATGGCCGCGTTCGTTTCGACCAGGAGGGTCGCCGCATCAATGTGGACGCCGTCGCCGTGAGCGCCTAAACCGCCTGTCAGAGAGCTTTTTGAAAATCCCCGCTGCACCCCGTGCCGCGGGGATTTTTGTTTTGTCCGGTTGTTTCTGGCTGCGTTTCAGCTTTCATCCACTCCACTTTCTCATGCGCCGTTTTGCCCCCCTTTGCCTTCTCGCCCTGACCCTGCTGCTCTCTGCGTGCGCCGATCCAATGATCGATCAGCAGATCGCCAACCGCCGCGCCATCATCGCCAATGAGCCTCGCGGAGACTGGTACATCGGTCGGCGTTTCACCATCCCCAAGACGCAATTCTGGGGCTACTTGCGCCGCCCCGGCCAGCCTTGGGAAGATGCCAAGCTGGTGATGATGAACGAAAACAGCCGCAACGCACCCGACCGGCTGCCGGAAATGCCCACGACTGAGGGGAATGCGCACGGCTTCGACCACAATCACGAGTACAAGGTCTGGGGCAGCTTCACCGGCCGCACCGTCTACGACCCGAACAGCGACCTGTTCCTGCCTGAGTTTCGACTGACCAACTGGGAGCTCATCAGCAGCTCCCCGGGCTGGCTCTTCAAGCCGAACGAGCGCTTCAACGGCTCGCAGCTCCTTCGATTTGAGAAGCAGGATTATCCGTGAGACACCACTTGGGTCCGGTAGGTTCGAATGACCAAGAGCGGCTCAGGCTTGGCATGGGTGTCGTGGTCGCTGTCAGCTTTCATCCTGTATATGGTTTCGTACGCCGTGTACTGTGTCATTTCCTTCCTTGAGATCCTTAATCCAAACGGTTGGGTAATGTCCGCATTGGACTACTTTTATGCTCCAGCGGGGTGGCTGGATTTTGCGGTCGGCCGCTTGCTTTAACAGTCGATGTTCTGCGCTTGACCATCAGCCAACATTTCAAGGCTTGAGGGTGTTGATTACCTTTGAGCTGGTTTGGGGATTGTACACAAATGGAAGGCCAGGGGAGTTTTTATCTATTCCCCCGCGCATCAATGCCAACTTCGTCACGGTGCATTGTTGTCTTGCGAGAGTGCAAAAACACCAGCGCCCCCGCATACAGCACCACGGGCACCAACGCGCTGAGTGCAATGGTCAGCGCCGGATGCTCCACCCCAAGCGCACCGATCGTGGCGAAGGTGAACCCCAGCGGAATGCCTCCTGAAATCAGCGCGGAGAGGAACACGCGAAACGGCATCGCGGAGAGCCCGGCGAGACACGCCACGGCCTCGGGCAGTACCGGCATCCAGCGCGAGAGGGCCACAATCCATCCACCGCGATTCCCGTGGAAGAGGCGTTTTCCTTTCGCCAATCCATCACGACCCGCGAGCCAGACAGCCACGCGGTGGCCGTATTTCCGGCAGAGCCAGTAGGCGACCGCGCCGGACAACACGGATCCGGCGGTGCTGACGAGGCCCCCCACCAGCCAGCCGTAGCGCAGCCCCAGCGCGGACATCACCACCGTGCCGGGGATGGGCAGCACGAGATCGCTTACCAGCAGCGCGATGCCGCCCAGCCACGCCCAAGGGCCGAGCGATTCCAGCCACTGGCGTGCGCCCTGCAGGTCGAACATTTTTTCAAAGTGTTCACCCCAGAAGAGGAAGGGCAGAATGATGAACACCAGCACCGCCACCACGAGCAACCACAGACGCGAGTGATGCGATGCCTCCGTGCTCATGAGAGAAAATCAGGCTTCGCGCACCGCGACCAGGCGCTCGATGTGCTTCGCCAGCATGTCGAACTCCACATTCACCACATCGCCGGCCTTCAGCTTCGCGAGGTTCGTCACGGCAAAAGTATGGGGCGTGATCCAGAAGGTCAACGAGTCTGCTCCGAGTTCCGCGATGGTGAGGCTCATGCCATCAATGCAGATGGAACCCTTGTGTACCACGAGCTTCTTCCCGCTCTCCGGTAGCGCCACGGTGAGCTGGTGATCTTTCCCCACCGGCTCCAGCTTGAGGATGGGTGCGGTGGTATCCACATGCCCCTGCACAAAATGCCCGCTCAGGCGGTCGCCGATTCTCAGGGAGCGCTCCAGGTTCACCAGCGAACCTTCCTGCAACTGCCCGAGGCTGGTGACACGCAGGGTTTCCATAAGCAGATCAAACGCCGCGGTGCCGTTCGTGGGATCGAACTCGGTGACGGTGAGGCAGCAGCCGTTGCAGGCCACGCTTTCTCCCAAGGCCAGCTCCGCCGCCATGGGCCCCACCTTGAGCACGATGCGGGCGCCGCCCTCGCGGAAGACGATGCTCTCCACACTGCCTGTGGTCTCAACGATGCCGGTGAACATGGCGCAACGTAGCGCAAGGGCATGTACTTCAACCGGAGAAGTTGACGATTCCGCTGCAAACGAATCCAGACGGCACATTTGGACGCATCAAAGCCATTGCGCCGGGCCTGCACCGCGCTACCTAGCCTGATCGTATCCCTTTCTGGCTATCATCCCTCACCTCACATGGAAAACGTCATCATCATCGGCACCGGCTGCGCGGGCTACACCGCGGCCATCTACACCGCACGCGCCAATCTGAACCCGCTCATGCTCGCCGGCACGCAGCCCGGTGGCCAGCTCACCACGACCACGGAGGTGGAGAATTTCCCTGGATTTCCCGAAGGCATCCAGGGCCCCGACCTGATGATGAAGATGCAGGAGCAGGCTGAGAAATTCGGCGCGCGGCTTGAGTACACGCATGTGGAGAGCGTCACGAAGAATAGTGATGGACACTTCGATGTGCAGATTGAAGGCGGCAAGGTGTTGCAGAGCAAGACAGTCATTGTGGCCACCGGCGCTTCCCCGCGTCATCTGGGCCTGCCTAATGAGAAGAGCCTTATCGGACATGGTCTCACGAGCTGCGCCACGTGCGATGGCGCCTTTTATCGCAATGTGCCCGTGGCGGTGATCGGCGGTGGGGACAGCGCTGCGGAGGAGGCTACCTTCCTCACGCGCTTCGCCAGCGTGGTGTATCTCATCCATCGCCGCGATGAACTTCGCGCCTCCAAAATCATGGCGGACCGCGCCTTGGCGAATCCGAAGATCAAGCCCATCTGGAACAGCACCGTGAGCCAGTACCTCACCGATGAAAACGGCGAGGTGCGCGCTGTGGAACTGCTGAACCTCGTCACCGACGAGAAGAGCGAGCTGGAGCTGAAGTGTGTGTTCGTTGCCATCGGCCACGTGCCCAACACCAAGTTCCTCAATGGTCTCGTCACGCTCGATGAGAACGGCTACATCATCCAGACGCGAGGCACGCATACGAATGTGGAAGGTCTCTTCGCTGCCGGCGACGTCGCGGACCATGTGTACCGCCAGGCCATCACGGCTGCGGGCCAAGGCTGCGCCGCTGCGCTCGAAGCGGAGCGGTATCTGGCGCACTGAGCTGCGGATCGGCGCGGTACTGTCAGGGGAAAGCGGCTTCGGCTGCCCTCCTCGCTGCGGACCCTCCTACGGCAGCACCGTCTCCGAGCTCACCTTGTCGGCGGTCTCACCGGGGAAGAGCACCTTGATGGCGCGGACCTGCCCGCGGTAGGCGGGGTTGTTGTCCACGATCCATTTCTGGACAAACTCCTCGATATCCTTGCGCGCCACTTCACGCACCACCTCCACCTGCTTCACCGCCCGCTCGCCCAGTCCAGCGGAAATAGACTTCTCCATTTCGGCGAGCTGATCCGCGCCGTCAAATCGCGCCCAGCCACTGTCGGACTTTTTCTCCACGCCGGCGGTGTCGAACGCCACGGGCAGCGAGGGCCGGATTTCAGGAGCGGTGATGATGAGCACATTGCCATCGAGCTTCGCGTCTTTCATCTCCGAGAGTTTCACGTGAAACCGGTAGGATGCAGGGACCTTAATCTCCGTGACCGTGGTACCGAGATAGATTCTTCCCCAAGCCGCCAGCCGGCTGTCCGCCTTGGTGAAGGTCTCCATGGTGGTGGTGGGGGAGGCTACCTCCAGATTGTCCCCGTGAGTGCGCTGGATATCCAGCAGGACGTTGCTGACCGTGTGCTTCACCTCGCCGGTGAAGAAGCCGCTCAGCAGTTTGCCCGGTTGGGAGAAGGCCTCGGTGAGCGACTTGCCTAGGTAGAGGGCCAGCCCGGTGAAGCAAAGGATCGCCACCACGCCCACGATGGCAAATGCCTTCCAACATCCGCCACTGCTGGCCTTCGGTGGCGAAGCCATGTCCGGCTTGGGCGTGTCCGTCTCGCTCATGGGTGTCCACCAGAATGAGACCTCGGGGAAGCGGGGTCAAGATCAGGCCTCCGCCAAATGGAAAAACCACCTTGGAGCCTGCGGGATGAGACGGCGCAACGCTGCGCCGGATCGTCATGCCCCTCTCACGGCAAGAGCACTCCCGAATTGACAGAACCCCGCCCCGCGATAGGGGGATGGTTCGCGCCAATCACGGCGGGGTAGCCAAGTGGTAAGGCAGAAGTTTGCAAAACTTCCATTCGCGGGTTCGATTCCCGCCCCCGCCTCCATGTTGATGAGCTGATTACAGGGTTTGGAGAGGCCTAGTGGCAACGACAGTGGCAACAAGTGCGGCTCAGTTCAACACTGACCACTGAAGTCCAACTTGGTTCTGTGGACGGCTTTTCGATCCGGCGCATAACGAGGTTAGAACTGGAAGTTCAGACCTTCATTTGCATCGTCCACGTCCCTCAACTCAGGCACCATTATCATGTCGAGAAGGACGTGGTAGGGAACGAGAAGTCTCTCGCTATCCATCGAGATCGGGCAAGGCATTTTGATGATTGGCAGACACCTTCGATGCCTGCTGCAACCGCAACAGAGGGACATTCTGTGTCGTATTCTTTGAAGACCCCCACTCTACCGGTGACTTCATTGGCTCCATGTCCAGATCCAGGCATTACGTGCCCTGCATCTCGCGGAACGTGGTCTGTGCCCTTTACCATGAAGCCCGTCGCCGGCGCAAACTGATGACGCGCCTCGTGGACGAACTGCTCACCGCGGCCCTCCAGGGTACCGCGGTGATGACCGCGTCAGCCCCTATTCCCAGTAGAACACACTCTCACTGCCCGCTCCTGGCTTCGCGTAGTAGTCCCCCTTCCATCCTTTTCCGCGGGGATAGCCACTGGGCCCGGACA
>JAEYUU010000661.1 GCA_023429545.1 Verrucomicrobiota bacterium | reverse complement strand
ATTCCCACCATGGCCCGCTCTGACAACCGCACCCCCGATCAACTTCGCGAAATCCGTTTCCAGCCGGACATTGCACCCAATGCCACGGGCTCGGTGCTGGTGTCTTTTGGCAAGACGCAGGTCATTTGCGCCGCGACGATTCAGGATGAAGTGCCGCGTTGGATGAAGATGCAGGGTGTCCCCGGAGGCTGGCTCACCGCAGAGTATTCCATGCTCCCATATTCCACGCTTGATCGGAAGGATCGTGACATCAGCCGCGGCAAACTGGATGGACGCAGCCAGGAAATCCAGCGCCTCATCGGCCGCAGCCTGCGCGCGGCCGTGGATCTGGAAAAGCTCGGCTCGCGCACCCTGTGGATTGACTGCGACGTGTTGCAGGCAGATGGAGGCACCCGTACCGCCAGCATCACTGGTGCTTGCGTCGCTGCCGCCATGGCCTTCAACCGCCTACTGCAAAAGGGTGTGATCACCCAGCAGCCACTCAAGAAGAAAGTGGCCGCCACCAGCGTGGGCATCTTCCGCAACCAGGCCCTGCTCGATCTCTGCTACGAAGAAGACCGTGACGCGGAGGTGGATTGCAACCTGGTCATGACCGAAGACGGCCAGTTCGTGGAAATCCAGGGAAGCGGTGAGGAAACCACCTTCAGCGAAGCGCAGCTCAACGCCATGCTGGCTCTTGGCAAGAAGGGCATCACCGAGATTTGCAAATTGCAGGACGAAGCGATTCGCGCTGCGGAACCGAAGAGCACACCGGCTCCTGCGCCCGGCGCCACGTCGAGCCTCGCCGAGGCTTTCAACCGACGCTGATGGCAATTGAAAAGGAGGGACGTTTCTTGAAAGAGAGCTTCCCGTTGACCGCTCCATCGCACCCGGCTAAGTGACCCGTCCCATGACCGACCGCCAGCACACGCTCGCCAAACCCGCCTCCATCGAAGGCACCTCCCTGCACACCGGTGAGAAGGTCACCCTGACCCTCCAGCCGGCTCCGGAGAACTTTGGCTTCAAGTTCCGGCGCATGGACATTGAGGACAAGCCGCTGATCGACGCGAGCATTGAAAAGGTCCAGAAGGTCGAACGTGCTACCACCATCGCCGAGGGCGGCGTGAATGTGCACACGGTGGAGCATGTGCTTAGCGCGCTCATTGGCATGGGCGTGGACAATGCCATCATCGAGATGGATGCCCAGGAGCCGCCCATTGTGGATGGCAGCGCGCTTCCCTTTGTGCAGCTCATCAAGCAGGCTGGCATCGTCGAGCAGAAGGAGCGCCGCCGCGTGTTTGAAGTGCGCGAGCCCATCCACATCGAGTCGCGCGACGGATCCTTGCTCACAGAGGTGCCGGACAAGAGGTTCCGCATTTCCTGCACGAACGTCGGCCCGCAGGGGCGTGCGACACAGTTCTACTCCACGGAGATCAATCCCGAGATATACGAAAGGGAGATCGCTCCGGCGCGCACGTTCACCTTTTACGAGGACATCGCCCATCTCATGGAGAAGGGGTTGATCAAGGGGGGCACCCTGGAGAGCGCCATCGTCATCCGGGGCGAGACCGCCTGGACCAAACATCCTCTGCGCTTCGCCGAAGAATTCGTGCGTCACAAGATTCTCGATCTCGTGGGAGATCTCAGCCTGCTGGGCCGTCGCATCCTGGGCCACGTCATCGCGGTGCGTCCCGGACACGGACCTAATGCGGAACTCACGAGGGCGCTGCTCAAGGCCTACAATGAGATGCGTTCCATGGTGCCGGCGCCACTCAGCCTGCCCTCCGCGGAGGCAGTGCTTGACGTAAACGACGTGATGAGGATTCTGCCGCATCGCTATCCTTTCCTGCTGGTGGATCGCATCGTCGGATTTGAAGGTGAAAAGCAGTGCACGGGGGTAAAGAACGTCACCATCAACGAGCCCTACTTCCAGGGCCACTTCCCCGGCCACCCCGTGATGCCAGGTGTCCTGCAACTGGAAGCCATGGCCCAGGTGGCGTCCATCCTGCTGCTGCGTGCTCCGGAGCACCAGGGCAAGATTGGTTACTTCATGAGCGCCGACAACGTGAAGTGGCGCCGCCCGGTGTTCCCCGGCGACACGCTGATGATCGAGGCGGAACTGCTCAAGGTGAAGCGCTCCATCGGCCAGGCCCGGGGACGCTGCATCGTCAATGGGCAGGTCGTGAGCGAGGCGGACCTGATGTTCAGCTTGATGGATCGCTAAGAAGGCCCGCATGCCCACGCAGATTCACCCCACCGCCATTGTGGATCCCGGCGCTCAGATCGGGGACGACGTCGTCATTGGCCCGTACTGCATTGTTGGTGACAAGGTTATCATTGGCGAGGGGTCGTGGCTGCAGCATCATGTGACCATCCTTGGCCCGAGCACCATTGGGCGCGGCAACAGGTTCTTTTCGTACACGAGCATCGGGCAACAAACCCAGGATCTGAAGTACGATGGTGAGCCCACGCATCTTGAAGTCGGGGACGACAATGTCTTCCGTGAATTCTGCACCGTGAACCGCGGCACGCTTCCCGGAGCGAAGACCATCGTGGGCAGTCACAATCATTTTCTCGCCTACTGCCACATCGCGCATGACTGCATCGTGGGGAACCACGTCATCTTCTCCAACAACGGTACGCTCGCCGGGCATGTCGTGGTGGAGGACCATGTGATCCTGGGCGGCCTCACGGCGGTGCATCAGTTCTGCCGCCTTGGGAAACACTCCATCACGGGCGGCTGCTCGAAAATTGTGCAGGACGTCGTCCCCTTCACGATCGTGGACGGCAATCCGGCGCGCGCCCGTGGCATCAACCAGGTGGGTCTGCAACGCCACGGCTACAGTGAAGAACAGGTCCGCGTCGTTCGCGACGCCTACAAGGTGCTGTACCGCAAGGGGCTCAATCAGACACAGGCGCTGGAGAAACTCCGTGGGGGCACTCTTACCGCGGACGTGGAGCATCTCATCGGCTTCATCGCTGGAAGCCAGCGCGGCATTGTGAGTGCCGGGAAGAGCGGCGGAGATTAGGGCGCAGTTTGAGCCTTGATTGGTAGTTTGAGTGGCTGCGAGATTGGCACACGCGACCCATGGGTGGCTCTGTGCGACAGAACAGCTACCAGAAACCGCATGCCGGATATTGCCGGAACCCGCGCGGTTAATCCAGAAACATCTCCCAATCCGGCACTCCGTGAGTGTTGTGGATGTAGTAGGTGGCAGGCATCTCGCGCGGCGTAATCGGCTTGCGCTGGAGCCTGAGCCCCACTTCATCGGGCGTGTGGTTGGCCTTGCGGCTGTTGATTCGTTTGTCGGCGAGCACGCAGTTGTCCCACGTGGTCTTGCCGCCGCGGGAGCGGGGCAGGATGTGGTCGATGTTGCCCTCGTCCCGGGCGAGTTTTTTGCCGGTGTACTGGCACACGCCCCCATCGCGCTCCCAGATTCCCTTGCCGCTGAGTTTGGGGCGGCGGCGCGGCACCTTGTCGTACTTGGCCAGGACGAGCACGGTGGGCACGCGTACCGGGCCATGCACGGTCTTCACCGCGTTGTCACTATCGCGCACGGGGAGTCCCAGCCATTCTCCCCATTTCGTGGGAGCCATGTTTTCTCCGCTGGCGATGTCCAGTGCGGTAGCCGTCCCTGCGGCCATCATGCAAAACGCATCAGCCGGGGTTTTAACGTCGATGGCCTGCCAGTTGCGATTCAACACCAGCACGGTCGCCTTATGAAGGACGTCGCTCATGACGGGTCCAACTGGTGCCTGAGAGTCGCCTTTCAGTCAAGTTTTTGATGGAATCCCTTGAAGGACTTCACTTGCCAGCGGCGGGAACCGGGCTAGAACGGGCGGCTCACTCGTCTTTTGATCCACCTCTATGGCCATCCCCGTCATCGTCAATCCCGCAGCCAACAGCAC
>JAEYUU010000540.1 GCA_023429545.1 Verrucomicrobiota bacterium | reverse complement strand
CATGGCCATCCTCGGCGACACCATCTACGCGCAACCACAGCGCCAGATGATCAAACTGCCCCGCCTCATGCTGCATGCGTGGAAGCTGGAGTTCTCCCACCCCATCACGGGCCAGGAGATGAAGTTCGAGGCTCCGGTTCCGGCGGAGTTTGGGGCGTGGATGGAGAAAATATAACGAAATCAGAACTCCTCTTCGCCAGCTGCCATGGCACCCGTGAGGCGCTTCCTCATGTGCAAGCGCGGCGGATGTCACGAGACGCGCAGCCACCGGGGCTTGGCGGACTACTTTCTTAGAAGTGCCTCTCCCAACTTGCGAATGCCGCCCTGCTTCAGATTCGCGATGCCGGTTTCGAGGAGAGTCTTCGCCACTTCACCACGGGAGACTTTCACCCCCTGCAGCAGAGCAACAGCATCAGCCTGGTTGACTAAAGCCAGTGTGCGGATGCCAAGCAAGAGAGGCAAAGCCGTCGCATAGCGCAGTCGCTTGTGCTGCAGCGCGTCCAGGTATTGCAGGCCGCATTCGAGGTGCTCGCGGCAACGCTCGCGCCAGGGGGCCATCACGGGGACAAGCTTCGCGGGATCCGGTTGTACGGCCTCCAGCGTGAGGCCGTGGGCGGTGAGTTCTTCAGCGGGGAAGTAGCAGCGGCCCATGCGAATGTCCTTGGCGATGTCGCGCAGGATGTTCACGAGTTGCAGGCCTTTGCCGTAGCGGATGCCCCAGACGAGCATGTCATCGAAGGACACCTTGGGATCGATGGCGCCTTCTAATTCGGAGGCGCAGAGTTTCGTCCAGAATCCACCGACACATCCGGCCACGAGGTAGGTGTATTCGTCCAGTTCATCCTCGGTGGTCAGGGAGCGGAGCTGACCATCCACGGGGAAGCGCTGGATATCCATGAGCTGACCTTTCACAATGGGATCTAATACACCACGAGTGGCGACGATGAGGCGCTCGGGTGATTTTCTGTAGGCATCGAAGGCCTCCGGTAGACGCTCCAGCAGCCGGGCTTCGCTGGCATCTTCCTGAAGCGGCACGAACTCACGGCGCAGGCGCTCGCACAGGGCCTGTTCGCCTGGCTCATCCCGTGTGTCCGCCTGCACCAGCCGGTCGAACTCCGTAAGGCATGCCTGCTTGGCCGCTTCCGCGATGTTCGGCGTGTCCGCCAGGGTGTCCGCAGCACGTGCGAGCAGGTAGGCCAGCGAGAGCGGCTCGCGAAGCCCGCGTGGCAGGGCCTTGAGCGTCAGGTAGAACGAGCGCGACACGCCCTCCAGCAGCTTTCCTCCGAGAACTTCCGCGCCGGTCATGATTTCAGTTCACAGTTCGCATTTCCAGTCTGCACGATAGGACGTATCATCCTCCCCCCGCAACTCCAAACCGAGCCGCAGTTCCTTGGAGTTGCTTCCCCTTTTTCTCTTGTACCTAATCCCTTGCCTTGATTCGCCACCTCTATCTCCACATCCCCTTCTGCCACCGTGTCTGCCCGTATTGCAGCTTCTACAAGCATACCCCGGGCGGGACGGACATGGGAGCCTTTGTGCAGGCCATGCTGCGGGAACTGGAGTTGCACCGGCGCACGCTGGAGATCGTGCCCAAGACCATCTACTTCGGCGGCGGCACCCCCACGGCGCTGAGCGAGACGCACCTCGGCACCCTGCTCACCGGCCTGCGGGAGCGCCTTGACTGCTCAGGGCTGGAGGAGTTCGGCATGGAGGCGAATCCGAAGACGGTGGGCGCGAGCAAGGCGCGGCTGTTGCGGGAGCTGGGCGTAACGCGCATCAGCCTCGGGGTGCAGGCCTGGGATGAGCCGACGCTGAAACTGCTGGGCCGAGACCATGCCCCGGACGAGGCCCGGGAGACCTACACAATCCTGCGCGAGGCGGAGATTCCTGCCGTGAATGTGGACCTCATGTTTTCCATCCCCGGCCAGAGCCTGGCGGTGTGGGAGGAGGGATTGCGGCAGACCATCGCACTCCAATCCGACCATGTCTCCTGCTACAATCTCACCTACGAGGAAGACACCGAGTTCCTCAACAAGCTGAAGAGTGGCATGCTGGACACGGACACAGATCGCGATGCGGATCACTTCCGTTCCACCATGGACCTGCTGGAAGAGGCGGGCTTCGAGCATTACGAGATCTCCAACTACGCCCAGCCCGGCAAGCGCTCCATCCACAACCAATCCTACTGGCGCGGCGCGGACTACCTGGGGCTGGGTCCATCCGCCTCCAGCACGCATCGCCGCGTGCGCTGGAAGAATGTTTCCGACACGGCACGCTACATCGAACTCGTGCAGGAAGGCAGACAGCCAGCAGTAGAGTCGGAAGAGCTGGACGACCGTGCATGGCTGATCGAGCGCATCGCCCTGGAACTTCGCCTGGTGGAAGGCATGGCTGAAGATCGCGTCGCAGACTCGCAGAAGCGGGAGCTTGAAATGCTCCGTGGCGAGGGCCTTTTACTGGTGGAGGCAGGTCGGGTGCGCCTGACGAAAGATGGCAAGGCGGTGTCTGACCGCATTGCGGAGATGCTGATTCCGGATGAGTGAGGAAGATGGGTGTATGAGGGGGCAGCGAGTTCGACAAAGAGACGCAGCGGGACTTCGGAGACTGAAACAGAGCCTTCCTTCCACGCCACAGGCAGCAGGGTCCACCACTCCATTCTTCCACCATTCCATCCCTTCCCCCTTGCCGATTCCCCTCCTCTGAGCATCCTGTAACTCCCACTCCCGCACGCCTCATCTCCATTCATGCTTTCCCTCTCCTCCTGCTGGAACAGTCACCGTCACGAAGACGGGAAGCACATTGCACATGAAGCGAAGGCCTTGGGATTCCAATACATCGAGCTGAGCCACGGGCTGAAGGTGTCCCACCTTCCCGGCATCATCCAGGTGGTGGCCGAGAGCGGCATCAAGATTTCCAGCGTGCACAACTTCTGCCCCCCTCCGGTGGAGGTGATGATGGATGCGCCGGATGCGTTTGAGTTTACCTCCCACAAGGAGGAGGAGCGCCTGCGCGCGCTGAACCTCACCGAGCAGACCATGGAAACTGCAGCGAAACTTGGCGCGCAGCGGGTGGTGCTGCAC
>JAEYUU010000496.1 GCA_023429545.1 Verrucomicrobiota bacterium | reverse complement strand
CAGTGACCGTGGTTGTTTCCAACACTGGAGACCGGCCCATCCAGGTGGGAAGCCACTTTCACTTCTATGAGGTGAACACCGCGCTGGAGTTCACCCGGAGTGAGGCGCTGGGTTTCCGCCTGAATATCCCAGCGGGCACCGCGGTGCGCTTTGAGCCGGGAGACACCCGCGAGGTGGTGCTCGTGGCCTTTGCCGGGAAGCGCGAGATGTATGGCCTGAACAACCTGGTGAACGGAAAGCTGCCATCATGAAGATGACCCGCAAACAACACGCCCGCATGTTTGGGGCGACCGTAGGGGACCAGGTGCGCCTGGCAGATACCGAACTTTTCGTAGAGGTGGAGCGCGACCTCATTGTGGAGAAGGGCGGCTACGGGAATGAAGTGAAGTTCGGCGGTGGCAAGGTCATTCGAGACGGTATGGCACAGTCGCCCCTGGCGCTGGATGCAGACTCGCTGGATCTGGTCATCACCAACGCACTGATCATCGATGCCGTGCAGGGAATCATCAAGGCGGACATCGGCATCAAGCACGGCCGTATCGTGGGCATCGGCCACGCGGGCAATCCGCTGCTGCAGGATGGCATCGACATGATCATCGGTGCTGGGACGGAGGTCATCGCCGGTGAGGGATGCATCATCACAGCAGGTGGCATCGATACGCATATCCACTTCATCTGTCCCCAGCAGATCGATCATGCGCTGGCCAGCGGTATTACCACCATGATTGGCGGAGGAACTGGGCCTGCGCATGGTACTTACGCCACCACATGCACACCCGGCATCTGGAACATGCACCGCATGCTGGAGGCCGCGGATGAGTATCCGATGAACCTGGGATTTCTTGGCAAGGGCAACTGCTCCACGATGCCGCCGCTTCGCGAGCAGGTCGTGGCAGGCGCCATCGGATTAAAGCTGCACGAAGATTGGGGCACCACTCCGGCGGCCATCGACACCTGCCTGAGCGTGGCGGATGAGATGGACGTGCAGGTGGCGATTCACACAGACACGCTGAATGAGGCCGGCTTCGTGGAGAGCACGCTGGCTGCTTTCAAGGGGCGCACCATCCACACCTATCACTCTGAGGGAGCGGGCGGGGGACACGCGCCGGACATCATCCGTGTGTGCAGTGAGGCGAATGTCCTCCCGTCCTCCACAAATCCCACACGCCCTTTCACTGTGAACACGATCGATGAGCATCTGGACATGCTCATGGTGTGCCACCACCTGGATTCGCGCATTCCTGAGGACGTGGCCTTCGCCGAGTCCCGCATTCGTCCCGAGACCATCGCTGCGGAAGACTTGCTGCATGACCTGGGGGCCATCTCCATGATGTCCAGCGACAGCCAGGCGATGGGCCGCATCGGTGAAGTCATCACGCGCACGTGGCAGACGGCGCACAAGATGAAGGTGCAGTTCGGCAAGCTGGAAGACGCGAGTCATCCGCTGGCGGACAACTTCCGCGCCCTGCGCTACGTGGCGAAGTACACTATCAATCCCGCCATCACCCATGGCATTTCCCACGAGGTGGGATCCATTGAGGTGGGCAAGTTGGCGGACCTTGTGGTGTGGAAGCCGGCGTTCTTTGGGGTGAAGCCAGAAGTGATCCTGAAGGGCGGGATGATCGCCATGGCGAACATGGGCGACCCCAATGCCAGCATCCCCACGCCCCAGCCCACCTTCTACCGGCCGCAGTTTGCCGCGCATGGTCGCGCCAGGTTCAGCACCTCGCTGACCTTTGTAAGCGCCATCTCGCTGGAGCAGGGAGTGGTGCGTCAGCTTGGCCTCGGCAAGACGCTGAGCGCCGTGAAGAAGTGCCGTAGCATCAGCAAGAGGGACCTCTTGTGGAACGGTTCCCTGCCGAAGATCGAGGTTGATCCCGAGACCTATACCGTGAAAGCGGATGGTCGCGAACTGCGTTGTGATCCCGCCTCAGTCCTGCCCATGGCGCAGCGTTACTTCCTTTTCTAGCGATGCATCTCATTCACCGAATGGCCGCTCCTACCTCCGCGCGGCCCGAGGACTCGCAGATCATCCTGAACGCGGAGAGGTCGATGTTCCTCAAGCGTCGCTGGCGGGGTGTGGCGTCGGATGGCGTGGAGTTTGGCTTCGACCTGGAGGATAGGCTGAAGGACGGGTGCGTGATTTTTCAAACAGACGTGACGGACTATGTCATCCGCCAGATCCCCGAATTGGTGTATCAGATTCAGATGACTTCTCCTGATTTCGCCGCTCTGGTCGGTTGGAAGGTGGGGAACCTGCATTTTCCCGTGCAAATCACGGGAGCATGGGTTCGCATCACTCATGATCCAGCCATTCGCCAGCTCCTGGAGAGGGAGGGCTGGGCGTTTGAAGAAGCGACCGTTGTGTTCAACCCCTTGCGCGTGATGCCCCATGCTTCCTGAATGGCTTCCCTGGCTCCTGCAGGTCAATGACTCCCAATTCCCCTCCGGTGCTTACGCGCATTCACAGGGGCTGGAGGAATTGGTGCAGCGTGGCCTGGTGCCGAAACCGGATGATGTAGAGAAGTTCCTGCATGAGCAGGTGATTCCCAGCCTGCGTGCCTTTGAGCTTCCCTTCCTCGCGCGTGCACATGGCGCGGCCGTAGCGCATGATTTCAAGGAGTTGCGTCGGTTGGATGACGAATTGAATGCCTGGAAACTGGCAGCAGAGCTAAGGCAGGCGAGCCGACAAATCGGATCGCGTCGCCTTGCGCTCACGCGTAAACTGCAGGACTCCACGCTCGCGGCCGAGTACGCGGCCACGGACGCGCCGTGCCATCACCTGGTGGTGTGCGCCATTGAGCTCAAAACACTGCCGGTGGCTGCTGCTGGGTGCGCTTATGCCCAGCAGGCGCTCAGCGGCTATGCAAGCTCCGCCATGAAACTGGTGCGCATGGGCCAGGAACGCTGCCAGTCGATGGTGCGTGGCGCCATCGCCGCCGTCGCGCCTCACCTGGAAGATTCAGTGAAACTTGAGCCGGGCCAGCGTATCGGCTGGTTCAATCCTCTCATCGAGATTGCCTCCATGCGCCACGCGCGCGCCCACGAACGACTTTTCATTTCCTAGCATGAGCACCAGCAGCAATACCCGTCCTATTCGCATTGGCGTCGGAGGCCCTGTGGGCTCCGGCAAGACCATGTGCGTGCTCCGCCTCTCGCAATGGCTCAAGGAGGAATACTCCATGGCGGTGATCACCAATGACATCTACACCCGTGAAGATGCAGAGTTCCTGCTGCGCCAGAATGTTCTGCCTGCCGACCGTGTCATGGGCGTGGAGACCGGTGGCTGCCCGCACACCGCCATCCGCGATGATACCAGCATGAACATGGCGGCAGTGGTGGAACTCGAGAGGCGCCATCCCGATCTCAAGCTCATCCTTCTCGAAAGCGGCGGCGACAATCTCTCCGCCACCTTTTCGCCGGAGTTGGTGGATGCCTACATCTATGT
>JAEYUU010000409.1 GCA_023429545.1 Verrucomicrobiota bacterium | reverse complement strand
GGAAAGGGGGGATGATGGCCGGGGGCTTGTCTATTTAATAAACATAGGTCACTTTCCCTGAATCGTCTCCCGCATGCCGCACCCCAAACTTCTACGCCTTGCTGAAACGGAAGTCGAGCGCGCCCGGAGCCAGCTTCCTGAAGAGGTGCGCACCGCCTCGGTGGAGTGCCTCATCACTTACGAAGACATCGAGGACGCCTTGGAAGAGGGGGAGGACGTCGCTGAGGACCTGCTTGGGCTGTTTGAGGGGTATAGCCGCATGGATCCCCTGCCAGCGGGGCCGGCGGATATGCCGCGAATCCGCCTCTTTCTGGACAACCTCTGGGACTACGCGGGCGGGGAGGAGCGGCAATACCGGCGGGAGGTGCGCATTACCTGGCTCCACGAGCTGGGGCACTATCTCGGCTGGGGAGAGGAAGAGATTGAAGCCTTGGGGCTGGGTTGAATCCCGCAAAGACGTAGCTTTGAGGTCATTTTCACCCCTTTGCGGCACATATTGCGGCCAAGAAGCCGTCTCGGCCACTATATATGGGGGTGTCAAAGTGTTCCACGTGGAACATTTGGCAGCCCATTTCTCCCTGTGCTATGTTAAAGGTCTCCCATTTTCATGTCTTCCCTCTTCACGTTTCCCAAAATCTATGACGTCATCGTCTGTGGGGCAGGGCATGCCGGGGTCGAGGCGGCCATGGCTGCGGCCCGAGTGGGTGCCCAGACCGCGATACTGACGCAGAATCTGGACACCATCACCCAGATGTCCTGCAACCCGGCCATTGGGGGTCTCGCCAAAGGCCACATGGTTCGGGAGATCGACGCCTTGGGCGGAGTAATGGGCCTGAACACGGACGCCACGGGCATCCAGTTCCGCATGCTCAATGTGGCCAAGGGACCCAGCGTGCAGGCGCCTCGTGCGCAGTGCGACAAGAAGGCCTACCAGTTCCGCATGAAGTGGTTGGTGGAAAACCAGCCCAATCTCGACCTCCACCAAGGCAACGCGGCCGAGATCCTCGTGGAAGGAGACCACGTCACGGGCGTACGCACCAGCCTTGGCGTTATTTATAGGGCGAAGTCGGTGGTGATCAGCTCTGGCACCTTCATGCGGGGCCTGCTCCATGTCGGACTTCAGAACCAAGCCGGCGGGCGGATGGGGGACACCATCTCCACCTTGAGTGACAGTCTGAAGCATCTCGGATTCGAAGTGCAGCGCTTTAAGACCGGCACCCCCTGCCGACTCAACGGACGGAGCATCGATCTGCGCAAGTGCGAGCGCCAGCCGGGGGACGAGCCCCCGCCAAGGTTCAGCTATCTCAGCGGCGAGTTGCCAGACGATGACCAGCTTTTCACGCTGAACCGGTGGAAGCGTGAAATGTTCCACGTGGAACAGACTCCCTGCTGGATCACGTACACCAATCCCCAGACGCACGACATCATCCGGGTGAACCTCGACAAGTCGCCCATGTACTGCGGAGTTATTGAAGGGGTGGGCCCCCGTTATTGTCCCTCCATTGAGGACAAGGTGGTGCGCTTCGCAGAAAAGGAACGGCACCAAATCTTCCTTGAGCCCGAGGGACGCCATACGCAGGAGTATTATGTGAACGGGGTCTCCACGAGCCTGCCCTTCGAAGTCCAGCTCGCCTTCATCCGAAGCATCTCCGGTCTCGAGAACGCGGAGATCATCCGCCCTGGCTACGCAGTGGAGTATGACTACTGCCCGCCAACACAGCTTCATTCCACCTTGGAGACCAAGAGGGTGGGGGGGCTGTACTTTGCCGGACAAATCAATGGCACCTCCGGCTATGAAGAAGCCGCTGGTCAAGGCCTGCTCGCCGGGGCCAATGCCGCCCTGAAAGTAGCTGGCAAGCCAGCGTTCGTGCTGAAGCGGTCCGAAGCCTATCTCGGCGTGATGGTGGACGACCTTGTGACCAAGGGAACCACCGAACCCTACCGCATGTTCACCAGCCGGGCCGAATACCGCCTGCTGCTGCGTCAGGACAATTGCGACCTGCGGATCACGCCCAAGGGCATCGAGTTCGGACTGGTGGATGTTTACCGGGCCAGCCACACCGTGGAAAAGGCCAGGCGCCTCGCGGAGCTCCGCAGTCTGCTCGCGAATATGACCTATCAAAGCACGCGCCTGGAGCAATGGATCCGCCGCTCTGAAAATACCTGGTCCGCGCTCCCCGCGGACATTCGCGACAAGTTTTCCGACGATCTCTGGCGCCTTGCGGAGAATGACATCAAGTACGCCGGCTACATTACCCGCCAGCAGGACCAAGTGGACAAGGCCGCCAAGATGGAAGACAAGGCCATTCCGGACTGGGTGGACTATGGTGCCATCCAAAGCCTGAAGCGCGAGGACCAACTCAAGCTCACCCAACTACGGCCGGCCACCTTCGGCCAAGCAGCACGGATTCAGGGGGTCACACCGTCCGACCTGGCAGTGGTACAGGTGTGGGTGAAGCGGGCCGGAGAGCAGCGCGAAGAACTCGCCTCTGCAGAATAGAAACAGTTTTCAGAGCCCCCTCCCCTGGAGACGCTTGTCAGTGCCACTTGGGATTGGCAAGAAAATCGATATAGGCCTTAGCCAGTCCCTCCCGCAATGGCGTCTTCGCCTGCCAACCCAGGGCTTTCATTTTGCTGGTCTCCATGAGTTTCCGCGGAGTACCGTCGGGCTTGGAAGAGTCAAACTTGAGAGCACCTTCGAACCCGACCACCTCCTTCACCAGTTCGGCCAGTTCACGGATCGTGACGTCCTCACCGTAGCCGATGTTAATCCAGTCAGGGGGGGATTCCACGCCGAGCAGGTGCAGGCACCCGGCCGCCAGATCATCGGCGTGCAGGAATTCCCGCCGGGGAGAGCCGGTGCCCCACACCGTGACTACCGATGCTCCGCTCACCTTGGCTTCGTGAAAGCGGCGGATCAAACCCGGGATGACGTGCGAGTTCTCAGGGTGATAATTGTCGCCAGGCCCATACAGATTCGTGGGCATGGCCGAATGAAACAGCACGCCAAATTGCCTGCGGTAATACTGGCACAGCTTCAACCCCGCAATCTTGGCGATGGCATACGCTTCATTTGTTTTTTCCAACTCACTGCTGAGCAAGGACTCCTCCCGCATGGGCTGGGGAGCCTCGCGGGGATAAATGCACGAGCTTCCCAAGAACAGCAGGCGCTTCACCCCGTGACGATAGGCTGAATGAATGCAGTTCGCTGCAATCATGAGGTTGTCGTACAGGAACTCGGCCGGATAGGTGGAGTTCGCGTGGATGCCACCCACCTTTGCCGCTGCAATCACCACAACCTCAGGTTTTTGTGACGCAAACCAAGCGTCCACACAGAGCTGGTTGCACAGATCAAGTTCCTCTCGGCCCGCGGTGAGAATCTTGTTCTGTCCCGTCGCTTGCAACGCCCGCACCAACGCGCCGCCAACCATGCCGCGATGGCCTGCAACAAAAACAGAAACTGAAGGGTCGAGTGTCATCAAGGTTAGCAATCACGGTTGAAGCATAGTGCCGCCTCGGTCAACGCCAACATCAAGGGGACAGAGCGTTCCAGTCCATTGCGTTATCCCCGCAGCACTTCTTCCTCCATGAAATCTTCTACCCTCACGATTCTCGCTGCTGCTGCCGCCATCGCATGCACGGCACGAGAATCCCTGCACGGCCAACAGACCAGGCCCGCATCACCCACTGCGGTCGAGCTTCTTCAGAAATCCATCCTCCAGCGCTATCCTGAGTCGGACAAGAACAAGGATGGCCGCATCGCCCAGGATGAACTTCGCGATCTACAAGCTGATCTGAAGAAGCGCGGACTCGGACCCACCGCTCTCGGACCGAAGCCCACGTCGGAAAATGCGAAGTACGGGCCACACGAACGCAATGTCATCGACTTCTGGAAGGCGGATACCAAGGAGCCCGCCCCAGTGCTGGTCTTCATTCACGGAGGCGGTTTCCTCGCGGGCAGCAAGGAGGGCGTCGCACCGCAGACCATTCTCCAGTGCCTTGCCAGCGGTGTGTCCTTCGCCAGCATCAACTACCGCTACAGCTCACAGGCCATCTATCCCGCACCCATGCTCGATGGCGCGCGCGCCATCCAGTTTCTCCGCAGCAAGGCAAAGGAGTGGAACATCGATGCCAAGCGCATCGGCGCCTTCGGAGGTTCCGCAGGCGCTGGCATTTCCATGTGGATTGGGTTTCATGAGGACCTCGCCAGTCCGGGCAGCAGCGATCCTATCGAGCGTGAATCCACGCGTCTGCGCTGTGTCGGCACCTTCGGAGGGCAGGGGACTTATGATCCCCTGGTCATCAAGGACTGGATCGGCATGCCGCCCGCGCGGCACCCTGCGCTCCTCAGCCTTTACGGTGTGAAGACCTTTGAAGAGTTCAGCAGTCCTGAAGTCCGCAAGCTCGCCGCCGATGCTGCCGCGATGACCCACCTCTCCAAGGACGATCCACCACTCTTCATGGTGTACAGCGAGCCGGATGAACCTGTGCCCGCCGATGCCAAACTCGGCTTTGCCATCCATCATCCGATCTTCGGACACAAGCTCAAGGAACGCATGGACGAGCTGGGCGTCGAGTGTGTTTACCGGCATACGGATGACAAGAAATCACCGGCTCCGGCGCAGGCGATGCTGAGCTGGCTGGTGACCAAGCTGAAGGAGTGAATTGGGTGGTGGAGGCTTCCGCCGGGCAAGGGACTGCCCAGCCCCAGTGGACTGATACACCACATACCACCAACTCTACTTCCCCTCCCGTGCCCGCAAGGTGGCCAGTGCGATGAGTCGTGACACCACGACGGCAAGGTACATCACGCCGCAGAACATCTCCAGCATCACGAGGGACCTGGCGAAGGACTGGACCGGGATGATGTCGCTAAGACCCACGCCCGAGAGCGTGGCAAAGCTCAGAAACAGCAGTTCCAGCCAAGTGCGTGCATCCTGCGTATTCTGAGAAGCGGAAAAGCTCCCGGGAATCCACGCCTGGCAGACGGAGAAAGCAAAGGCGAAGGACCATGCCAGCAGCGTGAAGGTGGCCCCGGCTGCCACGAGTTCATCCATGGTCACGCTCTGATCACCCAGCATGTAAAAGATCAAACCCACGGCGGCATAGAAATACAGCAGTGCCTCCAGGGTGTGGCTGATCGTGAGCAGGCGGGTGTATTTGCCGAGATGTCCCGCGAGGGAGAGAAGCACCGCGGGGATGGCAAGCGTCCAGCCGATCCAGTTGACGAAAGGATTCCGGTTCACGACCCATAGGGCCAGCGCGAGCACCAGATTGCCGAACAGAACGTAGACCGCACGACCCGCCTCGGAACCCTCCATGAAGGGATACAGCACCACGGCCAGCAGTTGTGCCGCAAGCAGGAAGCTCGACGGCTGGCGGCGCAGGGTGACGATGAGACGGCGCTTGTTCATGGAATTCGACCGGCGCCGCGATAGTATCATGCCAACCGGCGGCGTCCACCGTCACACCCAATCCAGATTACATCGATGAACCCTCCAGCAACCAGATCGCCACAGACCTGCCACCCGTACAGACACTGCTCGCGATTCAAATACATGTCACGCCTCGTCATGAACCTCATTTTGCCCATCCTCATGGGCATCACGCTATCGTCATGTGCCTCCAAACCGCCCGCGCGGGACCTGCCGACAGTCGCCCGGGTGGACGTGCCAAAATACATGGGCAAGTGGCATGAGATTGCCCGGCTCGACATGTTCTTCCAAAAAGGCTGCGTGGACTCCACCGCCGAATACGCCCTTCAACCTGGAGGAACGGTCTCGGTAGTGAATCGATGCCTCAAAGATGGAAAACCGAAGTCCGTCAGGGGGACTGCCACTGTGGTCGATCCCCAAACCAACGCCATCCTCGAAGTGCGCTTCAATGAGTGGTTCTCCGCTTTCATCCCGCGCGCGAAGGAGGGAAACTACTTCATCATCTGGCTGGCTCCGGACTATTCGGCAGCCGCCGTGGGCACGCCCAACCGGAAGTATCTCTGGCTGCTCTCCCGCACGCCGACGGTGTCACCGGCCAGATACAAGACCATGACCGATTACTGCCGCAGCCTGGGTTTTCCCGTGGATAAACTGCTGGTGGAGGAGGGCGCGGTGGCCACACATCGATAGAC
>JAEYUU010000397.1 GCA_023429545.1 Verrucomicrobiota bacterium | reverse complement strand
ACAGTGCAGTGTTCGATTTTTCCGCAGAGCTCGCGCCGCCGGTCAAAATGTCCCAGATGCCGGTGACGTGCTCCCAGCGGCGCACGGCGGCGTCGATGAGGAAGAGACACAGGAGGGCAATGACGAGATGCGGCCAGAGTTCGAGGTATCTCCGTGCCTTCGCGCTGCCCAGTTCAAGCCTGCCGTCCTTCTCCAGATAGGCGCCGCCAGTCATCTTCGTGACTTCACGCAGGAGGGGTTCATTCACCGTGCCCAGGCTCTGCTCGCCGCTGGGATTGTGCACGAGTCCGGCGGTGACCATCTGGGCGCCGCTCTGCGCGCGCACCAGATACACACCGGCCTGATCCGGCTTGAAGGTACCATCATACAATCCGGGGCCGCTCTGGCGGACCACGAGGGATTGTACGGGCTTGAGCGGAGCGCCGAGAGATTCCGCCGAGACAAAAAACACCTCCGCGGTGACGCGCGCTTCATTGCCGCGCGTACCTGCGTCTGCCAGAACATCCACGCTCACCTTCGCGTCATCGCCGGCCATCTCGCAACGCAGGTCCATGTTCTGCCCCTGAGGAGGACGCGCGGTCTCGCGCAGCACCTGGGACCAGAACTGCCCGAAGCCATTCCACCTGCTGATCCACAGGGAAGCCCAGCGGCTCTTCGCATCGCTAGTGAAGGCGGTGGCTTTGCCGAGACCGTAACGCCAGTGGGCCAGCAACGGATCCCCGAGATCGGTGACCAGCGGCACCTGCGCCGTGCTCTTGCGCAGCGTCTTCACATAACCCAGCAGCGGCGGCGGTTCGAACTTGTCCCACCCGGCGAGGATGGGATGCCGCTCGGACATGGTGGGCTGGAAGGCATCCTCCCGGATCATGCGGCCGGTGTGTATCAGGGTGTCCTGGGTGAAGATGCGGGTGATGTTCGAGGCATCAATCGTGGTGTAGCTCTGCCCGCCGCCGAGGCTGGCGATGGCCTGGAGCAAGCCCACGTGCGCGCCATCACCAATGGCCACGGTGGAAATAGTCATGCCCTCCGCGCGGCATTGAGAGGCCAGAGACTCATAACCCGTACCGCTGGTCTGGCCATCCGTGAGCAGGATCATGTGCTTGATCTTCGCCTTCACGCGCTGGAGCGCATTGCGCGCCTCTGACATGGCGGGGTAGGCATTGGTGCCGCCGCCGCTGGTGAGTCCGGCAATTTGTCCCGCCACGGCTGCAGTGGAACTGAGGCGCGTCATGGGGGCGACCACATGGAGTTCCGAGTCGAAGGCATACACGCCGATGCTGTCGTTCCGCGTGAGCACCTCGGCAGTGGCGATGGCGGCGCTCTTGGCCATCTCCAGCTTCTCGCCGGACATGGAGCCGGAGCGGTCGATCACAAGGGCGAGCGCACTGCTCTGCTTCTCCTCCTCATCCGGGGCCTTGAGCCGGACAGGCAGCACCTCTTCAATCGGCGTGCGGAAGTAACCGCCTACTCCGAAGGAGTTCGGTCCACCAAGCATGACGAAGCCGCCTCCCAGCTTGTCCACATAGTCGCGAATCGCGGCCATGGTATTTTCCCCCAGCTTGTGCGCGGGCACATCCGAAAGTATCACACCATCATAGCCGCTGAGTTCCTGCGGACTGGCGGGAATGGTGCCGGGGGCGCGCAGCTCGAGCTGGATGCCCTCCTTCTCCATGGCCTGCATGAGGTACTGGCCTTCGTTCGCATCGCCCTCCACGTACAGCAGCCGCAGGCGGCCGCGCACATCCACCAGGGTGAGCGCCTCGTTGTTCGCGGGAATGGCATCCCCGGAGAAGCCCTCCAGCACGGCGCGGTACTTGTAGATGTTCCGCGTGGCTGGGTGGCGGGTGAAGATTTCCTGCAGGGCCTGGCCCGCCTTCACCGTCACGGTGCGGCGCTCGACCTCCACGCCGTTTTCGAAGAGTTTCAACTGACCCCCGCCATCCATGGTGCTCTCCACATCCACGGTGAGCTTCAGTGAGGCGCCTTCAAGCAGGCGGGACTGGCTGGGCACGAGCTGGCGCACGCGCACATCCGGTTTGCGCGGTCCGGCAACAGGCACGGCATGCACCTGCACCTCCCCCAGCGCCGCACCCCGGGCGGATTCGACGAGGCTGCCGCGGGTCTCATGACCATCGCCGATGAGCACGACATGCCGCGAGGTTCCCGCAGGGAAAAGCGCACGGGCGTACTCCACCGCGGCGGCGTAGCGGCTTTGCGCGCCGTGATCTTTCTGCATGTCCGCTACCACGCCAGAGGCGGGATCCTGCAGATCTGCCTCGCTGAGCAGCCGGGTCTCATCGCCGAACGCGACATTGAAAACCTCCGTGTCGCCCGGCAATGAAGCACGCAGGGAGGCTGCGCGATCCAGCGCAGCCTTCACGCCCTCGGGACCGAGACTCTGGGAGACATCCACCGCCACCACCACGGCGCGGCGGTTGCTGGTGATGACTTTTGCCGGTCCCGCCAGTGCCGCGAGCGCGAGAATCACGACGAGTGCCCGCACGATGAGCAGCACCCGCTTCCGCGAGGCGGGCATGGGATGCGCCGACTTCCGCTCCGCCCAAACGAGAAACGCCAGCGCCGGGATGATGAGCAGGAGGAGAAAGGGATACTGCCAGTCCATGAGGCTGCGGCGCGGGAGTTGCGGAATGTTCTAGAGCAGCATAGCAGGAGATCCGGCCCGGGATTCAACTGCATTTCGGGCAAACGCCGAAAAACTCCAACTCGTGATACAGCTTCCGGAAGCCGGAGTCCCGGGCGATCTGGGCCTCGAGCTGCTCCACGGGACAGGCGATGTCGAGTTGCTCAATCACGCCGCATTCGGTGCAGATCAGGTAATCGTGATGCGTGTCCGGCAGGTTCATGGTGTAGTACGCGGAACGGTCATGAAGGCCGAGGCGGCGCAGGATGCCGTGCTTCTCCAGGCGCACGAGGAGGCGGAAGACCGTGGCGCGGTCGCAGCGATTTTTCAGGGGCTTGGACTCGGCGAGTTCGCCCAGGGTCATGGGCCGCGGGGATTCGGTGAGGACTTTCAGCAGGTCCTCCAGCGCAGCCGTACGACGAAGTCCCAGCGCCCGGCAGCGTGAAATCGCCTCCTGCACGAGCGTGGAGGACTGGCGCGCGGTCATGGGGAGGCGACTCGTGCCATGTTCATGCACATGGCCGTGGGTGTGGGCATGGCTGCCGGTGTGCTCCATGCCATGAGATACGTCGTTCGCGGTAGTGGGGGTCATCGTTGCTTTGCTTCGGCAGGACTCGTGGCGAAGTCGTAAGGATGCCCGAGGGTCGAGGGCTTTGCAAAGCCAAAGGAAGGGCGGGAAGCAGTCGGTGCTACGGTCAGCGGGACCGCTTCTTTTGCGGTTCGTGTTTTCCGTTCAGCTCCCCTGCGGCTGCCTGCTGAGCTTGTTGATCATGAGGAGTAGAATGATGGGCCCGATGAAGGGCAGCGGACAGAACAGGCAGGCGATGGAGATGAGCGTGGCCTGCGGGCCGGGCAATTTTAACCAGGCACGGAAGGCCGCATAGACGACCAGGCCGGGGTGCAACAAGGCCCCAGCAAAGGCGACACCGACCACCAAGAGCTGCAGGAGGGGCGGAAGATGGGCGTCAGGAGCGGCGGCTACTTCATTCATGCGATGAATGCATGTAAGCCGGAGTCCGGCCAGTCTTGTAAAGTCGAAATGAACCGTTGAGCCGACACACGACCACCTGCCGCTCTGCCCTTCCGCGCCTCCCCAACCAAGCAAAGGGGCGGGGCGCGGTATCGCGAGAGGTTCAGGGCTTCGCGGAAACGGGCTTGGCAGGAGCGGCGGGTTTCACGCCGGGGCCACGATTTCCCACGGGCTCGGCGGTGGGCAGGGAGAAGTCCTCCGGAGAGGGCAGCTTTACCTGCACCATGGGCGTTTTCTCATCGAGATTCTCATTGAGCTGGGCTTCGGTGAGGGGCAGGGATTTCACGCCGCCCTCCGGCACGTCCAGTCCGGCGGTCCAGACGATGGCGTTGAGCACCACCTTGCGGAAGTCCTCGATGGCCCAGTTCCGGTGCCAGTGGCCGCCGGTGAAGCCGACTCCGCGACCGCCATCCGGGAGCTGCACGCCCCACATGAGGGTCTGGGGTTTATCAAGCTGGGCGTCCGCGCTTTCGTTCCAGTGGATGTAGCGCTTGATGAGGGCGCGCGTGGGCGTGGCCTGGAGCAGGGCGCTGTGCACGGGCGGCTCCGGGAAGCGCATGTGGAAGTACCACTCGTCATTCACCTTCACGGGCTTCACTCCGCGGCCTACGGGATGATCCTTCGCAGGCTGTGTATCGGCATCCCAGTGCGGGTTCACGGAGTAGCCACCTTCATAAAAACCGCCAATCCAGCGGGTGAACTCCGCGCCTGCCTGGCTGGGGACTACCTCCACGCCGTAGTGCATGCACATGATGCCCACGCCCGCCTTCGCCAGCGCGTCCACCTTTTCCAGATGGCCGATGAACGGGTGCTTCCCACCGCCGTCCGCGTAGCAGATCACGGCTTTCGCTCCATCGAAGACGGACTCGTCCTTCGGCCAGCCTTCAGTGACCAGCACGACATCGAGCGGCAGACCGCTCTGCTCATTGAGCGCGCGCGCCAGCAGCGTGCCACCTGCGCGGAACTCATGCTGGCCGCTGGGATGGCTCTTGACCCCGGCGATAAGGACGATTTTGGTTTTGGTCTGCGCTTGGGCAAAACTTGGGGAGGCGCACGGCATCATGGCGGCTGCCATGAGCAGGGGCAGGATTGCGATGCGAAAGAAGGAAAGGCGTGTCATGGTGCGATGATGCCCATACGAGGGAGCTTTGCAAAGGCAAAGCGTTTCCGGCACGCGTGGGGAGAGTCGTACTGACGGGTGTTTTCAAGATGCAAGAAGGTACTTGCCGAAGTGCCAGGGTGGCCGTCCCAAACGTCAGCGCGAACGGGGTGTCCATGCAGAGCACGGGAATTCGAAGTCCCTCGGGGCTACCCACAGCTGATGAAAAGAAGAGCAGAAAAATGCGGCAGCGGTCACACTTCGGGAATCTGTCTCGTCACTACCAGTGATATGAAAGACTCAGCTACTACCACTGCAACATCCACCGCCACTGCCCCTGCAAACGCGAATACGACAGGCGGCGGCGCCATCGACGGAATCACCGCAGCACGCGAGGAGTTGCGGGCATTTGGACAGCACTACGACTATGATGTGAGCTATCTTGAGGCTCTCATCGAGGCTTCACCCGGCGCGTTCCAGGCATTCGAGGGAGCGATGAATGCCGGACGGTATCAGAAAGCGGCGCCGGCGGAGTTGCTGGCGATCGCGAAGATCACCGCCCTGCGCATGGAGGACTGCGGGCCCTGCACGGAACTGAGCCTGAAGATGGGCCGCGAGGCTGGCGTGCCGGAAGCGGTGCTGCGAGGCGCGCTGCACGGCGGGAAGGGCCTCAGCGCGGAGCATCTTGAAATCCACCAGTACGCGCGTGCGGTGACTGCAAATGAGGAGATGGACCCGGATCTCCTGCCGCGTCTGGAAGCGCGCTGGGGACGCGAAGTGATGGCGGAACTCGGCGTGGCGATCGTGGGAGCGCGCATCTATCCCACGATGAAACGGGCACTGGGCTATGCGAAGAGCTGCTCGCTCATTCCCGGGCTGCTGGCATAGAACGCACGCTAAGGAGTGCCGGAC
>JAEYUU010000391.1 GCA_023429545.1 Verrucomicrobiota bacterium | reverse complement strand
CTCCACAATCACCACGCCGCCACCATCGAGATAGTCGTCCCACGCGATGTTCAGCACTTCTTGCGCGGAGTCGAGCCGGTAGAAATCAAAGTGGTACGCCGGCAGCCTGCCGCCGACGTATTCATGCACCAGGGTGAACGTGGGGCTGCTGACCTCTTCATCGCTGCCGAGCCCGGCCACGATGCCCTTGGTGGCATGCGTCTTGCCCGCACCGAGATTGCCGACGAGAGCGACCACATCTCCGGCCTTCAATGTCGATGCCAGTGCGCGTCCCCAGGTCACCGTGTCCTCCACCTGTGCGAGCCTCGTGCTCATGTCTTGGCAAAATGATCCCACCCCTGGCCGGCAAATGAGGGCTTCACGCCGTGCCCCACCGGCACGAACCTTCCGATGCAGGTGAGTGGTGTCTCGGGGAACTTCCGGCTCCATGTGCTCTCAAGGCGACGCGCGGCGCGCAGCGGCACGGCGAGCAATAGTTCGTAGTCCTCCCCGTCGCTCCAAGCCTGCTCCAAGGTGCAGCCGACGTGCGCAGGCAGGGTCTGCTCCTCGAGCACAAACTCCACGCCACTCGCCACCGCCATGCGCGGCAGATCTTTCGCGAGGCCGTCGCTGATGTCCATCATCGCATGCAGGCGGGCATTCTCCGCAAGCCAATCCGCCTCCGAAAGGCGCGGAATGAACGTGAGATGGTGTCCTGCCTGAGCTCCACCCAGCTTGCCGGTGACCATGATGGCATCCCCCTCCCTCGCGCCATCGCGCCGTGCGCAGCGGGTGGTCTTCACCCTCCCGCCGAGGCTCACGGAGATCACCACTTCCTTCCCGGATGAAGTCTCCCCTCCCACGATGGCAATGTCGAACAGGTTCGCGCAACGCAGCAACCCCTCATAAAGACGCTCCACCCACGATACCTGCGTATCCGGGGGCAGCACGAGCGTCACCAGCGCATGCTGGGGCTCGCCAGCCATCGAGGCAATGTCGCTCACCACCCTCGCCATGGCCTTCCACCCCACCTGCTCTGGTGCATGCTCCCGGAGGAAATGCACCCCCTCCACGATGCAGTCTGTTTTCAGGAGTTGCAGCCAGCCACGTGGCGCAGGCAGCACCACCGCACAGTCATCCCCCACCCCTTTCACGACATCCTCGCGCCGCGGTAACCGCTCAGTGAGCAGTTGCACCAGACGGTTCTCTCCAATTTCAGATACGGTGGACATGGCGGGATACGTCAGACAGCAGAAGCGACAGACATCAGGAAGATGTTCCAGGCATTGAAAAGCATGTGCATGAACACGGGCACCAGCAGGCTGCCTGTCTGTTCGTAAGCCAGCGCAAATCCGACACCGAGCACGAACAGCTCCGGTGCGCTGCCCAGATGAAAATGGACGATGGAAAACATGACCGCGGAGAAGATGGCGGCAAACCAGCGGTCCGTGAAACGCTTTGTCACGCCATACACAAACCCCCGGAAGATCAGCTCTTCCGTGACGGGTGCAATGACAATCGCCATAAATCCCATCAGCACCCGAAATCCCCAGTCCGTCGTTTTTCGAAATGCCTCCACGGTTTCCTGCGGGCTATGCTCCCGACTGATGCCATTTTTCAGGACCGCCACCCCGTACACCGCCAGACAGGTCAGGAAAATGCCCAGCAGCGCCCACAGCAGGGCGTGGTGCACAGGCATGTGTCTCAAGCCGAACAGCTCCGGCGGATGCAGATCGCGGAACAGCCGCAGATAGAAGATGATGAAGGCGCAGATGACGAGCATGAACACCATGCTCACCAGGATGGCCCCGACGCTGTTGCTGCCCAATTCCTCGCTCGTGCTGGTCACACCGCCCTTTTCCGCCGTGACCGCGAAAAAGTTGGATCCAATCAGAGCCAGCAGCAGCAGCACGGCCATGCCATCCAGCACGTTGTAGGGACGGGTCAACACATTGCCCTGGTAGTTCCAGGCCAGATGCGCCTTGCTGCGGATCAGTGCGTACACCGGCACCGCCACCGCAGCCGCAATCATACCCATGAAGTACACATCCCTCAGGACGGACATGGACTCAGCGTGGCTCATGAAGTGTGGAGAGCAGAGGTTGCACCATCTGATGGTCACTCAAAGCGCGGGTGGGCCTGATACCCATCCGAGTCCCAACGCAAGCATCACAGCCTTCCGAGTTGATGGCACTGCTATAAATCAATCAAGGGACCATGTGCGACGGCAGCAGATACATGCGGCCGGCTTCCAGCCGCGGCAGCAGGCGGTCGCTCACATCAATCTTCAGCGTGCCCTTCGAGGCCTGCGACTCTCCCAGCATCCCGAAAATGTCGCTCAGGCTGGGGTTATGATGGTAGCGCACCACCATGGCCTCTGAGGCGCTCGAGAGCTCCTTCGCCATCGCATAAGCGTCTTCAATGTAGCCCACCTTGTCCACCAGCTTCTTCTCCAGCGCTTCCTTGCCCGTGAGCACACGTCCATCGGCGATGCCGTTCTTCAGCGTCTCGGTTTCGATTCCGCGCGACTGCGACACGATGCCAAGGAACTTGTCATACATCTGGGTCACCAGGTTCTGGATGTAGGCCTTCTCGTCATCACGCATGGGGCGGGATCCGCTGAGGCTGTCCTTGAAAGCGCCGCTCGCGAAAGTCATGGTCTGCAGGCCCACCTTGTCGAAGGTCTGGCTGTAATTCAGGGTCTGGATGATGACGCCGATGCTGCCAGTGAGCGTGGTCTCATTGGCCACGATCTTCGAGGCGCCACAGGCGAGGTAGTAACCGCCCGAGGCCGCCATGCTGTCCATATAGACGACCACCGGTTTCTTCTTCGCGGCCTCCTTCACGGCGTGGTACAGGGTGTCGGAAGCGGTGACTTCACCGCCCGGGGAGTTCACCTTCAGCACGATGGCGCGCACGCTTTTGTCCGCAGTAGCCTGCTCCAGCGCCCGTTTGACACCATCCACGTTCATCCCACCCGAGGAGAAGATGTCGCCTGCAGGACCGCTGGCGATGATCCCCTCAAGGTCAATCTGGACGATTTTTTCCTTGGAATCATTAATTGCGTCCTGCTCCAGCACCTCGCTGAACTTCTGCTTTGGCCGCACAAAGCTCAGCTTTGACTCATCCAGGCCAATACCCATCAGGGCAGCGAACCCAACAAAATTGAACACCACACTGACGACCAGCGCGATGATGAGAAAAATGAGCAAGCACCCGATACCTTTGCTTTTCATGGCGCGGGACTGTAAACGGGCCGTGAAAGAAGGCAATGGGCGTTGGCAGCCAGTTTCGCCACCCCGCCGTGCTCCACAAACGGTGCGGCAGCAACACAAACCTCGGCTGGAACTGCTGCCAGCCGCCCGTCCGCTAGTAGGCTCGGTTTTTCAAGTCCGTGAATGCCCTTCCCAAATGCGCGAGCACATCGCCCGGAGTCAGCGATTCCGCCGACTGCGCGTCCAGCAGCGCGCATTCTGCCGCCCTGCCGCTGAGCCACGCGCCGAGGCACGCTGCCTCGTGAAGCTTCACCCCCTGGCCGATCAATGCCGCGCAAATGCCGGTGAGCACATCTCCCATGCCGCCCGTGGCCATGCCGGGATGTCCCGTGGTGTTCAAGGAAAGTGGGTGGCCTCGGGTGGCGATCACGGTGCGGGAGCCTTTGAGCAGCCAGGTGGTCTGCGGAAACTCCTTCGCCATGTTGGTCACTATTTTCCTTCGGCTGGCACCCTGGCAATCCGGCCTGGCCTTGGTCAATCGCTCCATCTCGCCGGGATGCGGTGTAAGCAGGGCGCTGCTCTTCAGTGCCTTCAGCATGCTCAGGCGTCCCGGTGCCAGCATGTTCAGTGCGTCTGCATCGAGGACCATGGGCACCGTCGATTGCTGGATGACTTCAAGTATGCGGTCTTCCGATTTTCTTCCGAGCCCGGGTCCAATGGCCAGCACATCATGCCTGTCCTCCAGCACTTCGCGATAGTCTCCCACGGGCTTCACCATCACTTCGTCTGGCGCCTGTGCGGCAAAAATGGGATAGCTGTCCTCCTTCACATACAGCGTGATGAGGCCCGCGCCGCCACGCAGCGCTCCCGTTGCGGTGAGGATGGCCGCGCCCACATACCCACGCGAGCCTGCGATTACTCCCACGCGCCCCGCCTGGCCCTTGTGAAAGTCAAAGGAGCGGCAGGGCAGCCCGGGCAGGAGTTCATCCGGGGTCAGTACACGGGCCGTGTCATCCCCCAGAACATCTTCCAACGCTGCCAAAGGCGCCACGGCCAGGCGGCCCACCACCTTGGTCGCGCCATCCGCAAGGAGGACATCCTTCACGTGGGCCACGGTCACCGTGAGATCCGCTTCGACACAAGGATCCCCGGGTTCGCCGGTCAGGCAATTGAGTCCTGAGGGAAGATCCACCGCCACCGTGAACGCATGCCGCTCACGTCGCAGCGCGTTCATCTCCGATACTGCCGCGGCATAGGCACCCCTCAGCGGCGAAGGGCTCGCACCGATGCCGAGAATGCCATCCACCAGCAGCAAGGGACCACGTGCGCGCTTCAGGCCGTCCGGGCCCGTGAATAAAGGCACCCGCCCTTCGAGCGCCTGCCAGTGCTTTGCCGGGAGTTCCTTGTACTCCGCGACATTACCGATGGGCCGCGCCAGAACCTTCCAACCTGCCTCCAGAAGATGTTTCCCGACCACCAGGGCATCCCCGGCGTTGTTGCCCTTGCCGAGATACAGCACCGCCGTTCCCGGGCAGGGACGAAACTGACGGATGGCTTCGAAGATGCCACGAGCTGCCTCGTCCATGAGGTCTGCAGCGCTTACGCCGCGCGCAAAGGCGGCCTGTTCACCCTCCAGCATCTGCGCGCACGAAACAATCATGCGCCAGCATACTACCTGTCCATGCGGTACGCCAGAATGCCCTTCGCAATCCCCACGGCAAGACGCTCTCGGTACAGGCCGGACATCATCGCGGCACGCTCGCTGGAGTTGCTTACAAATCCGCACTCCACCAGCACCGCGGGATTTTTGCTGGTCTCGCGAATTACGTGGTAGTTCGCGTGCTTCACGCCGCGGTTAGAGAGGCGGGATTCCTGGATGATGTACGCCTGGATGTAACCAGCAAGCTTGTAGCTGTCGCCGTGGCAGTAGAATGTTTCCAATCCATTGCCGGAACCACCGCGGCTGTAGTTGTAGTGGATGCTGACGAACACGGCGTTGCGCACGCTGTTCCCCTTGGAGGATCTCCCTGGCAGCGGGATGAACACGTCCGAACTGCGCGTCATGACCACCTTGAGCCCCTGGGCGCGCAATAGCTGCTCCACACGACGCGCGGTATCCAGGGCGAGGTGTTTTTCAAAGACATAGCCGATGGAGGCACCGCGATCATGCCCGCCATGGCCGGGATCCAGCACCACGGTATCAAAGGCTCGGACCAGACCAGGGCCACCGAGCCAGCAGCAAAGGGTGAGAAGCAATGCTACGGGAATGCGGGACGCACGGGACCGCAAGGATGCTCCGGTTTCATTCACAATGGGGGCGGACATGTATAGCTTGGAATGAATGGTGGGTTTGCTTCCGCGCAAGGCAAGCTGCCTTTAAACGATCGCACCGCTGCCGCAACCCCAAAAAAAGATGCCGCAGGCTTGTGCCTGCGGCATCCATGCAATCAGCAATTTCCGATCAAACAAACAATCAATTTAGTCGGCGAGAATGTCGAGCACCTCGAAGGTCGAGCCACTATCTTCGCTGTCATGCTGGGTGAAGAGGTTCTTGCCTTCGCCGAGTTCTTTCAGCTTGGACTTGCCCTTCTTGGTCGCCAGAGGCTGGATGGCAACGCTGCTGTCGTTCATGCCAACGATGATGCCGGTGGACCAGGCACGGCCGCGAGCGTTCGTGCCCTTCTTGTCATTGTCCCACTCGGGGTCCCACTGACCGGATACGGCATTTTCATACACCAGCGGAATGCTGCCGGACGCGGAGTCAGACAGACCCTTGGTCAGCATCCAGTGATTTTCGCCCTGCTCCAGCGCCTTGGTCTTTTCCTCGTCGCTGCCGATGTTGCCATCGGGCACGTAGGGGCTGACCGGGCAGCCAAAGATCATCTCGTTGTCGATGGAATTCTCCGTGAACATCACCCGGAAGGCGGTGTTCGCATCCTGTGGATCCGCATCCTTGTCGTTGTCGGGATAGTTCCCACCGTGGTCCGAGGAATAGATCTTCAGCGCAGTGACGATCTGACGGGCATTGCTGATGCCCTTGGTGATATTGCCTTTCTCCTGAATCTTCGCGAAGGTCGGCACCGCCAAGCTCGCCAAGATGGCGATGATGGTGATCACGACCAGCAGTTCGATCAGGGTGAAGCCCTGTTGGAGTCGAGTTTTCATGTTCTGCTAATGATGTATTTTGGATTATGTATAGGTTATATTCTGCGGGAGACACCCCCAAGCCAGGGGACATTTCCAATTTGATTAGAACAAAAAAGACTCCCCCTGTGTAGAACTTTATTTCGGGAATTTTTGAACGACCAGTCAAATCGCCCAAACCGTTGGAAACCAGCGTTTTTACATCAGGCTAAGAATCCCGATTAAGAGCTCTGCTTCCGCGGGCTTTTCCCACCCGAAATCAGTCGTGCAACGCCACAGGAGAGGCCAAGGAGCAGGACTCTCATGCCGAAGGATGAAGTCTGCGCAGCAACCGACCAGCAGCTGACCTGACACTCGCGGACGAGCTGAAAAATTCAGTGGCCCGCTTCCTCTGAGAGGCGGGCGGCTTCACGCTTGAGGATGCGACCGACGCGATGCTTCGCGAGGTACACCTGGGCAGCATTCACTCCCAACTCCTCCTTCACGCGCTCCGGACTCCATCCCTTCAGCACATAGCAGGAAAAAATCTGGAACTGCCTTGGGGAAACCAGCGAACGGACACGGCGCATGGCTAGTTCCATCACCTGATCCTGCCATTCCTTGTCCCACAGCTTTTCCAAGGTCACGCCCTGGGGATCCGCGCAACGATCGATCGGGGCGGTGCGGCGCTCTTCATCCTCATCGAAGTGGATGTTGGCCTCGCGTTCATACTGCTTCTTGCGCCGGCGGAACTGGTCGAGGATGCGCCAGCGGGCCTGGTTCAGCAGAAAACTTTTGAAGGAACCCTGGCTGGTGTCGAATTTCTTTTTTTGCAGGTTCTTCGCCACGCCGATGAAGGTCTCCTGCACCACGTCACTCGCCTCCTCGTCGCTGAGTCCGGATTTACGGGCCACGTGCCAGACAAAGCCGGAATAAGTGCGGTAGAACTCGTCCCAACTGGACCAGTCGGACCAGTTGTCGAGCTTCTCGATGAGGGTCTTGCGCGTCTGCGGAGAACTGCTGACTTTCTCCCGGGTGCTTGCGGGCTTGGCGGTAGGTTCGGCCATGTCGTGGATTTTGGAGTCTAATTACAACCCCTGACGCCTGCAAAGGTTCTTTGTCTGAATCGCCGTAGATTGTGTGAATCGCCGTAGAACATGAAAGAGCCTCTGAAAGGGACCCGTTAGCCTTAATCCCCCGTGTTGCCATGCAAGCCGCCCCCCAGCGGCTTGTTTGGTCTGGATTCATGATTAAA
>JAEYUU010000327.1 GCA_023429545.1 Verrucomicrobiota bacterium | reverse complement strand
TGGAGCCGCTGGGCAACTCCCGGCCGGACTGGCAGATCATCAAGGACGTGGCCTGTGCCATGGGGCACGACGGACAGTTTGGCTATGCGAACGCAGAGGACATCTGGAACGAAGTCCGCACCGTGTGGAAGGCGGGTGCGGGCATCAGCTATGAACGGATGGATCACGGCGGGCTCCAGTGGCCCTGCCCTTGCGAGGATCATCCGGGCTCTCCTGTCCTGCACGTGGGAACCTTCCCGAACGGTCCGCGAGCACCGCTGAAGCTCGTGGAGTTCACGGCGACTCCGGAAACGTCCACCAAGGATCTGCCTTTCCTGCTCACGACCGGCCGCACCTTATATCAATTCAATGCGGGAACGATGACCATGCGCACTCCGAACGTGCTGCTCCGCGGGTGCGACACCCTGGACATGGCGCAGGCGGACGCCGCCCGGCTCATGCTGCAGGAGGGTGATCGCGTGCGCATCCACAGCAGGCATGGTTCCGCCGTGCTTCCGGTGCGGATCTCTGAATCGGTGCAGCCCGGTGAACTCTTCGCCACGTTCCATGACACCCAGGTATCCCTGAACAATGTGACCAGCCCCAACCGGGACCGGCACTCGATGACTCCGGAGTACAAGGTGGTGGCCGTAGGTGTGGAAAAGGTGGCCGAAGAAGTGCAGGAACAGCCGCCGCCTGGCACCCACGCCGGGTGATGATTGAAACTCGGCAGCAGACGCTCCCTCAGCCCTCCTCCGCGCACCCGCGATTGTGCGGCAGGCATGGCATAGATATGTATCGTCAGTGGGAATAAGCATGTCATGCTGGGTTGAGGCAATGAATCAACTTTCCCCAATGCCCCGATGAAGAACCAACTCGATACCCTCCTGGACCGGATGCACCTGCTGGAAGGGGAAATCCGGAGGGAACTGAACAAGAAGGAACAGGAATTCTTCTATGAGGTGAGAAAGGGAAAGGTGCGCTTCACGGAGGAGGCCCGTGCCCGGCACAAGAAACTGGTGAAGCGATTCAGCAGCTACATCCGGGATTCACGCTTCTGGATCATCGCCACCACGCCGGTCATCTGGGCTTGCATCCTCCCCATCATCTTCATGGATCTGGCAATGTCCATCTACCAGGCCATCTGCTTTCCCATCTATGGCATCCCCAAGGTGAGGCGCGGCGATTTCATCAAGCTGGACAGGCACCGTCTCGCCTACTTGAACTGGGCGGAAAAGTTCAATTGCGACTACTGCGGGTATGCCAATGGCGTGCTCGCCTGCGCCACCGAGATCGCCGCCCGCACGGAGCAGTACTGGTGCCCCATCAAGCACGCGCTGCGCATGAACTCCATGCACAACCGCTACCGGTTCTTCTTTGAATATGGCGATGCAGAACATTACCGCCGGGAGATCGAACGAGTGCGGCGCTCCTTCGAGGACATCGACCAGGCCGACCCCCCCGCGGCGTAGGGAAGGCCTGCGCGTCGATGGGCCACAGTTACCCATTGAAGGGCCCGAACCCGCAGCCGTTGATGCATGAATGGCAAGATGTGCAGCGAGGAAAATCGCCAGCCGTGACAGACTCACCTACAGCACTTCATTCGTAATCAGCCTTGAGGGAGAAATCCCGACCTTCCATTTTGTCCGTGATGCTCTCATCACCTTGAGATGCAAGAAGCCGACCACACCTCACTTTGATCGCTTATGAGCCGAACCATCCGACTAACCGGCATCTTTGCCCGGGCGGAGCAGATCGCCGTGCAACTTCAGCGGCTGAGCTTCGCAACGACCTCCCTGGACGCCGGCCAGTGGCAGCCCGCGGTGAACGTGTATGTCTATTCCGACAGGCTGGAGGTTTGCATGGATCTGGCTGGAGTGCGGAAGGAGGACATCCATGTGGAAGTGGATGCTGGCAGGCTGGTAATCCGCGGTCACCGGGATGCCCCCTTGCGCAGCCCATGCGAGCAGAACTGCGCCCGCATTCTGATCATGGAAATCCCGGAGGGCAGTTTTGAGCGGATCCTGCAATTCCGGCAGGCCATCGACCCTGACCGGGTCAGTGCACGCCAGGAGGAAGGATTCCTCTGGGTGACCCTTCCCAAGGCCCAGACAGGAGGTGAATCATGAGCCTGCCCGCCGCCAATCCCGAGGAGGCAGTGCCCTCCCCTGTTCCAGCGCCGGCAGTGCCCACGCCCGCGCTTGAGGTGCTGCCGATCCTGCCCGTGCGCGACTCGGTGCTTTTCCCGGGAACACTCATGCCCCTGAGCATCGGCCGTTCCTCGAGTCTGCGCATGATTGAGGAAAGCCTTCCCCAAGGGAAGCTGCTGGGCATCGCGCTGCAAAAGGATCCCCAGAACGAGAACCCCGCGTTGGCGGATCTTCACGAGCACGGAGTGATCGGTCGCGTGGTGCGCATGATCCGCCAGGGTGAGCAGGGCGCCGTTATCGTGGTGCATGGTGAGAACCGTATGCGCATCCGTGGAGGAGTGCAGCAGGAACCCTTCCTGAAGGCGGAGCTGGAGGTACTTCCCAGCCGCGCCGCGGAAAAGGACGATGACATGTCCACCGCCGCCGTGCGCAATCTGCGTGAGTCGGCAGGGCGGTTACTGGAACTGCGCCCGGAAGTGCCGGAGGAGCTGCGCGGCATGCTGGGCGGCATCGAGGACGCGTCCCTGCTCACGGATTTCCTCGCCGCGAATCTGAGCATGGAGACCGCAGCAAAACAGGCGCTGCTGGAGGAGACGGACGTGATGCGGCGCGTGGCCGTGCTGCAGAAGCAGGTGGACAGCCAGAAGCACATCGCGGAGCTGCAGTCCAAGCTGCGCGAGAATGTGCAGGGCGAATTCTCCGAGGCGCAGAAGCGTGCGTACCTGCGCGAGCAACTGCGCGCCATTCAGAAAGAGCTGGGCGAAGAAGGCTCCGCGGAAGAACAGGTGATGGATCTTCGGCAGCGGCTGGAGAAAGCCCAGCTTCCCGAGAAGGTCCAGACCCAGGCAAACCGTGAGCTGAAGCGCATGGAGATCATCTCACCCTCCAGCCCGGATCACGCGGTCATCCTTGGATATCTGGAGACCCTGGCGGAGCTGCCATGGAATGTGCTCAGCGAGGAGCACGTGGATCTGAAGAAGGCGCAGGAAATCCTGGACCGCGACCACCATGGCCTCGCCAAAATCAAACGACGTCTCATCGAGTATCTCGCGGTAAGGAAGCTCAACCCCACCGGACGCGGGCCCATCCTCTGCTTCCTGGGCCCCCCGGGGGTGGGCAAGACCAGCCTCGGTCAATCCATCGCGGAGGCGCTGGGGCGCAAGTTTGCCCGCATCAGCCTCGGCGGTTTGCGCGATGAGTCGGAGATTCGCGGACATCGCCGCACCTACATCGGCTCCATGCCGGGCCGGCTGATCCAGGAACTGCGCAAACTCGGCACCCGCAATCCGGTCATCATGCTGGATGAAATCGACAAGCTCGGCGCGGACTTCCGGGGCGATCCCGCGAGTGCACTGCTGGAGGTGCTCGATCCACGGCAGAACCACGAGTTCACCGACCGATATCTGGATGTGGCCTTTGACCTCTCCCAGGTCATCTTCATCGCCACGGCGAACACGCTCGATACCATTCCCCCACCCCTCCGTGACCGCATGGAAGTGGTGGAACTGCCTGGATACACCGAGCGTGAGAAGCTCAGCATCGCGAAGCACTATCTGGTGAGACGCCAGCTTTCCGAGCATGGGCTCACTGAAACGCAATGCTCCTGGACGGACGAGGCGCTCGAGCGCGTCATCGAGGACTACACCCGTGAGGCCGGGGTGAGAAATCTGGAGCGGCAGATCGCATCCGTGACACGCCATGTCGCCGCGAGCATCGCCAAGGACGAGGCCACGGCGGTCACCGTCACCCCCGGTGTGGTGCGTGAGGCGCTGGGGCCGGCCCATTTTGTGCGCGAGTCCGGCTTGCTGACCAGTGTTCCAGGCGTGGTCACCGGTCTCGCCTACACCACCGTGGGAGGGGATGTGCTGCACATCGAGGCCATCCGGTACCCGGGCAAGGGCGGCATCACCCTCACCGGACAGCTTGGGGATGTGATGAAGGAATCCGTGCGCGCGGCCTACAGCCTGGTGCGCAACCGCGCTGCACAGCTCGGGCTGGAACCGGACGTGTTCGACAAGTACGAGGTGCATGTGCATGTCCCCGCCGGGGCCGTGCCCAAGGATGGACCCTCCGCCGGCATCTCCATGTTCACTGCGCTGGCCTCACTTTTCGCCAACCGGCCCGTCCGCAAGGATCTGGCCATGACCGGTGAGGTGACCTTGCGAGGGCTGGTGCTGCCCATTGGTGGACTCAAGGAAAAATCCATCGCCGCCCTGAGAGCGGGCATCCGCACCGTGCTGATCCCAAAATTGAATGAGAAGGATATTCCCGAACTGCCGGAAGAAGTGAGGCAACGCCTGGAAATCATCCCGGTGGAAACCGTGGACGAAGTACTGCGCCACGCCTTGGAGCCGGCAGCCGAAACCAAGGCGTAGGAGCAGTGCTGTGTCAGCGGCGGCGGCGGCGGCGGCCCAGCAGGCACACCAGCCCCACCATCAGGAGCAGCGCACGACCGGGCTCGGGAACCACCACCAGGATGCCGTGGCTGTCGAAGATGGTTGTATCAAAGGCCAGCCCGCCGCTCAGCGTGGGCAGATCCAAATCCCCCTGCAGGCCACCGCCGCGGCGATCTCCGCCGAAGCTGAAATCATTCTGCACGAATGATGCCGTCGCCCAGTCCAGGAGATTGAAGATGTCACCGAACTGCGGGGCGTAGTCGGTACCGCCGTGGTTGGTCAGCAAGATGTAGCCGCCCGCATGAAGCTCCAGAGAACCCGAGATGACCACCCGGTCATGATTGCCACCCGTGTACGTATCATAGGTGTCCGCCTGCGTTCCCAGCCAGGCATCGAGGGTGCCGGCACCGAGCTGGGCTCCGATGTTCGCGGCGTCATTGTGGTCCGCGCCATTGGTCGCGCCCAGTTGCAGCACCAGCCGGTTCACCCCGGTGGCATCACCAGAGAGTTCCAAGTTCCCGTTCACGGACAGCGTGCCCACCAGGTTGCCCGCTGTGGCGACATTCGACGGATCACTGGACATGCCGGGGCGCAGCGTCCCAGAACCGCCATCCGTGCCTACGGTGAACTTTCCAGTCCCTGTAACGACCGTGCCATTGCCGCTGACCACCGTGTCCAGGGCGTAGTCCCCACCGGACACCGCCGCGGTGTCGAAGGTCGCATTCTGTGCCACCTCCAGCCAGGAGGTCTCATTGATGGAACCCGCCCCCTCAAGGGCCAGCGTGCCAGCCACAACGGTCGTCTTGCCCTTGTAGGTATTCACATTGCTCATGGTCACGGTCCCGGGTCCCGTGACGCGGACCGATAGCGTGTCCCCGGCGTCTGCCTCCGAGATGACACCGCCGAAGATCGTCCCCCTGGCGCCAGTGCCCGAGTCCGTGTCCGAGGCGGAGGTGAGTTCCACCTCCCGGTTGTTGTCCACGCCGGGGAGCGTGTGATGCTGCAG
>JAEYUU010000274.1 GCA_023429545.1 Verrucomicrobiota bacterium | reverse complement strand
CTCGCAGTCTGGGGGGATCAAGAAGGAAGCTGCCTCACTCGCTACGCTCCAGCACGCCAATGTCGTGTCCGTCATTGACCTCGGCAGCGATGAGCAGGGCTTCTTCATGGTGATGGAGCTCGTGGAGGGCGACACGCTCGCGGACTGGATCAACGCGGCGCCCATGAGCCTGCCCGATTTCAACGAACTGGCCACACAGACGCTGGAGGCCCTGGTTTCCGCGCACAGCCAGAGCGTGCTCCACCGCGATGTGAAGCCGGAGAACATCAAGATCCGCCGCCTGCCCAGCGGACGCCTCCAAGTGAAGGTGCTGGACTTCGGCCTCGCCCGCATGTCGTACGGCGCGAAGAAAATGACCGAGGACCAGAGCGGCAATATCATGGGTTCCATCTACTACATGGCGCCCGAACAGCTCCTGCGGAAGCCAGTGGATGGCCGCACGGACCTCTACTCCCTGGGCTGCGTGCTCTACCAGGCGCTGAGCGGGCGGAGACCTTTCGAGGCGGATACGGTACGGGGAGTGATGGATGCTCATCTCCAGCACCTGGTATATCCCCTGGTGCAGGTGGCGCCGAACATCCCCCAACCTGTCTGTGACTGGGTGATGTGGCTCTTTAACACGGATCCGGCCCACCGCCCCGCCAATGCACAGCAGGCGCTCAACTCACTGCGCGGACTCGCCGTGGCAGGCTGGCTCTCCGAGGGCATCGATACCGTCCAGGTGGCTGTAGCCGTACCGGATGAACCCTATCATCCCCCCGTCGCCGTGCCGCGTGTCTCCACGGGACACATTCCGCCGCGCAACTCGGGTTCAGTCTCCCAGCGCATCACCAGTTCCGTGCCGCCGAGGAAACCCACCGGCGGAGTTCCACCGCGACGGCCCACGGGCGCCGTCCCCACTCCCACCTCCGTGAGGCGTCCCACCCGGGTAGAAGAGGAGGAAGGCGGCATGAACAAGAAAAAGATGCTCATCTATGCGGGTGGTGGCGCCCTGCTTCTGGGTGTGGCTCTTTTCTTCATGCTCAGGGGCGGCAAATCTGATGGCAAGCGCGGCAGCACCTCGACGAACATCGCGTCCGCGACTCCCAACACAGCTCCGCCGGCGCGTGCTGCGGGATTCCTCCAGCCGGGCATCGTGCTCCACTATCGTGCTGGCGACAAGATGGATGCCTACAAGGATGGAGGGCAGACTGCTCCCGCTACCCCCGGGGACAAGGTGGTGGCCTGGCACGATCAAGCCAGCGCCGGCGGCGATGGGACCCTTCAGGCCTTCAACCAGCTCAAGCAGAACTGCCCGACCTACGTTGATGAAATGCCCTCCGGTCTGAAGTACAAGACCGGCATCCTGCGCTTCACCAGCGGGAATGCGATGATTCATACCATGAAGCTCGACAACCCGGGCATCAAGGAATACCCGCTGGGCGGAACCCAGAAGGCCCCCGGTCTCACCGTGGTGATGCTGGTGCGGCCAAACATCACCACCAAGGAGGTCCGGTGCCTCCGCCTCCGCAATCAGGGAGACAAGGGCCACCTGAGCCTGCGCGCCTATCCCAACAACGAATGGAAGCTGGGGATGAAAATTGGCAACACGGTCAAGGAAGCCAAGGTCACCGGACGCAATGTGAAAATGTTCAATCTGGTGGGCTTTTCATGGAATGCCACCACCAGCAAGATGGTTCTCTCCGTGCGCACCGAGGACGGTAACAAGGGACGTGTGGAAGCCGACGCACCGAAGGAGAAGGCGGAGGTCTTCAATGAGATCCGCATTGCGGACTATGCCAGTTCCCCATCAGATACCATCGCCGCCGAGGACCTGTTCGCTGGCGACCTCGTGGAACTCATGGTCTGGCCTTACGCCATGGGTTGGGAAGACCGGAGCGGCCAGGAGTTCCGGATCGTCCAGGAATACTTCGTAAAGCCGGGCGTGAGGTATTGAGGGAAGACAAGAGGTAAGCGCCAGGCGGAAGGGAGGCAGGGCAGCATGTGAGCCTACTCGCCGGGCGTCTCCGTCATTTTTACGTACACATTCGCCCGAGCGTTCTCCGTGGGCCGGATTTCATAGAAGAGGCCGCACTGCATGCAGGGATTCTGCGCCGCGATGGCAGCCGCTTCTTCCAGATTCTTTGCCAGGATGAACCAGTATCCGCCGATCACCTCTTTCGTCTCTCCAAAAGGGCCATCCGTGGTGATGCCGCGCTTCGAGACTGTCGCGCCTTGATCCGAGAGGCGCTGCCCTGTCTTCATCTTCCCCTCTTCAATCAGCCGCTCCAGCCACGTGTAAAACTCATCAATCGCTTTTTGGATGCGCTCTGGCGGGAGATCCTTGTCCCACTGGCCACGGGAGATGACGAGGAATTCGGTGTTCGCGGATGAGTCGATCATGGCGGCGAGTCTGGCGTTTGTATGCACAGCGTGCAAGTGCGGATGGGTGAAGCGTGCTTCAACCGGAATGCCACATCGAACGGCGCGCCCACCTTCCTGTCACCATCCCCAAAGGCCGCACCGGCAGTCTCGCTTTGAGGGCCCTGTTCTGTTCATCGTGCCAGACTTGTTGCAGCCCTCGCACTATGACAACTCACCTCCTCTTCTCAGCCACCGTGGCCCACTTCCCCTTGTCCCGCCCGCCATCTGGAGGATTGCACATCTCCGCCACGAGTATCTCGAATCCCGACCGCTGGATCGCCGCGACCATCTCTTCCGGTGGAAGGCTGTCATAGTAGAACTCGTGACCGAACATGGTGTCGGTGAATCCTTCGCTTCCGGTGACGATGCCTCCGCTGCTCACCATCATCCTGCCTCCGGTCACCAGCCAGCGATGCATCTTTCGGAGCACCGGTTCGTGTTCATGACGCGGGAGGTGGAAGAGTGCATCCCAGCAAATGATCGCCTCGAACTTTTCCGCGAAATCGACGGACTCCATCCGCTCGTGAATCCAGCGGTACTCTGGCAGCGCCGTGCGTGCCAGTTCCAGCATGGCCGCGGAACCATCCACGCCCACGATGTCATATCCTCGTTCCGCAAGGTGAGCCGCCATCGGCTGGCCCGTGCCGCAGCCGAGATCCAGAATCAGGCTGCCCGGCGGGGCATTCTCCACCAGCAGCGAGAGATACTCCTCCTCCTTCGGCTGCAGCGTGGTGCGCAACGCGCTGAACTCTGCGGCAATCTGGTCGTAGGGGGTGTTGATCATGAAGAGTCCGGCTTGGTCTTTTCTGGTGCGGATGACGTCTGACCCCGTTGCGGAATTGGTTCGCTGATATGGATGTGCCTCACGCCTCCAAAGATTCAGTGACAGACACATCCTCCGAAATACTGCACAAAATAGCAACCTCTCTGTTTCGTGAGGACGGGATCTCACAGCATGCCGCATCGCACTTCTCTCCGGGAAAAATTGTCCTCGCCCCGCGCATGAGGCTGGTGCATGCCTGAGACCCGATTCCCCATGCCAGCCGCACCTTCCCACAAGGCTCTCATCTCCGCCGCCCACACCCTGCGCGATGCGCTCAAGCCCCTGCGCTTCTCATCGCCGGTCGAGTTCGTCTACAATCCGCTCGAATACGCCGTGGAGGCGCATGAGGATTATCTCACCCGCTATGGAGCCACTCGGAAGAAGGTGGTGTTTCTCGGGATGAATCCGGGGCCGTTTGGGATGACGCAAACCGGGGTGCCCTTTGGTGAAATCGCCGCGGTGCGCGACTGGCTCGGTATCCGGGGCGGCATTGGCAAGCCACCAGTGGAGCATCCCAAGCGCCCGGTGCTGGGCTTTGACTGCCCGCAGAGCGAGGTGAGTGGCCGTCGGCTGTGGGGGCTTTTCGCGCAGCGTTTCGGCACGGCGGACGCATTCTTCGCGGACCACTTCGTGGCAAACTACTGCCCCCTGTCTTCATGAGCGAGACCGGCGCCAATCTCACTCCTGACAAGATTCGCCCTGCCGAAATGGAGCCCGTCTTCCGCGCGTGTGACGAGCATTTGCATAAGCTGGTAGAAGCGCTGCAGCCCGAGTGGCTCATCGGCGTGGGTGGCTTCGCGGAAGGCAAGGCGCTCCAGCTCAAGCCCGCCTTTCCGGAGATGAAGATCGCGCGCGTCCTCCACCCCAGCCCGGCAAGTCCGGCAGCGAACAAGGACTGGTCAGGCAATGTAACCCGCACACTGGAGAAGCTGGGAGTGTGGGAGCCCTCCTGAGCCGATCGCCCCCGCCGCTCGAAATCCCTCCCGGTGCATGCTTGCACCTTCCCGCCTTCCCGCTAGGCTCAGAGGAATTCCAAAATGTCCTCCCACGCGTCCCGTCTCGGCCAGCTTCTCCTCACCGGCATCCCCGCTCCTGAACTCGACAGTGCCACAGCGGCGCGTCTGAAAAAGCTCCAGCCCGGGGGCTACATCCTCTTCAGCCGGAACCTGAAGGACCCGACACAACTCCGGAAGCTCTGCGATGACCTGCGCGAACTGAGCGACATCGAGCCCATCATCACCATCGACCAGGAGGGGGGTCGCGTCTCCCGCCTGCGTTACATCGGCCACGAGCCGCCCAATGCCCAGCAACTCCGCGAAAAGGGCGACCGCGACCTCATCAAGCAGCACGGCCGCCTCACGGGCCAGCTCCTGCGTCTCTTCGGCATCAACCTGGACCTTTGCCCCGTGCTGGACATCAGCTATGACGACAGCGCGGACAACTCGCTGAAGGGCCGCTGCTACGGCACGGACGCACAACAGGTGGTGGACTTCGCCGGCATCTTCACCCGCGCCATGCGGAAGGAAGGCGTGCTGAGCTGCGCCAAGCACTTTCCCGGCTACGGCCCCGCCGAGTGTGATCCGCATGAGTTCCTCCCCATCATCGAAAAATCCCGCGAGGAACTGGAGCGCACGGAACTCCTCCCCTACCGCGCCCTCATGCCGGAGCTGGACAGCGTGATGGTCTGCCATGCGAACTACCGCGCCTACGATCCGCAGAATGAGCGCTGGCCCGCCTCCCTCTCCCATAACATCGTGCAGAAGCTCCTGCGCGATCAACTTGGCTTCGACGGCCTAGCGATGACGGACGACCTGGACATGGGCGCCATCCTCAATGAGGTGACTTTTGAGCAGGCCATCCAGGAGGCCGTGAAGGCCGGCAACGACATGGTGATGATCTGCCACCGTCTGGAAATGGTGGAAGAAGCCAAGAAACATCTCGAAGCCCTGCCGGACCCAGTGGTGTATGATGCGCTGATGCGCCTGGAGAAGACCAAGAAGAAGCTCGCCCGCCCCTCCGCCTTCTCCCTGGATCGCTTCGCCGAGATCAACAACGAGATCTGGCAGCTCCGCGTGGACACCCTGGGCGCCGAGCGCGCCGCAATCCTGAGCGTGGAGGACGGGAAGCGGTCGCCGGTGGAGTTGTATTGATACGCCGTGTTTTTTGCAACAAGTAAGCCGTAAGCAATAACCGGTGCTGAAGTCGCCCAAACACATTCCTTTCAAACCATCACCCAACTGATCACTGATCACAGATTACTGATCACCGGTTACTCCCCCTCCCCACCTCCCCCATGCTCCCCGTCATCCAGCAGTTTCTCGACCTTCAAGATCGCGATCAACGCATCCTTTCCCTGTCGAAGGATCTCAAGAACATCCCCGTGCTGCAGGAGCGCGCCAAGGGGCGGTTGGCAGGCGATGAGGCCGCCGTGGCCGCTGCCCAGGCCCGGGTGCGCGAGGTGGAATTGAAGATCAAGACATTGGAGCTCGATATCCAGACCCGGCGCAACACCATCACCCGGCTGAAGGAGCAGCAGTTTGCCACGCGGAAGAACGAAGAATTCCGTGCGATGGCCCATGAAATCGAGCGCTATGAGAAGGACATCTCCAGTCTGGAAGACCAGGAACTGGAACTCATGGAGCAGCTCGAGAAAGTGAAGCCGGAACTCACCGCTGCGCAGCAGCAGTTGGGCATGACCAAGAAGAGTGTGGATGCCGAAATCGCCGAACTCACCGAGCGCGCCAAGGCAATCCAAGAACGCCTCGCGGAACTCAACACCGAGCGCGCCAATCTGGCAGGCAGCGTGGAACCCGATGACCTGGCGACCTACAACCGGCTCATCAGGAGCAAGGGCAGCGCCGTGGTGGTGCCGCTGGTGGGAGACAGCTGCCAGGGCTGTCACATGAAGGTGGTCACCGGGACGGTACAGGGTGTTCGCGAGGGCAAGGAGATGGTGTTCTGCGAGCAATGCGGCAGAATCCTGTATCAGGGATAGCGGGAGGAGTATGCGGTCGGCGAGCGATGGTTTGCGATGTTGAGCTGTGGTTGGAGAAAATTAGGGAGAGTGGTGAACGCCGACATGTTTTCGATTCGGAGGGCTGAGGTGGCAGACGTGCCCGCGCTGCTTTGTGTGTTCAATGCTGCCCGAGCAGAGGCAGGTTGTTTTGCTGGTGGGGATGCCACGCTGGAAGGCTTCGCCACGCAGGTGGAGGGTGAAGAGATCCATGTGGCGGTGGTCGATGGCAACGTGGCCGGTTTTGTCTCTGTATGGCGACCGGATCAGTTCGTGCATCACCTCTACGTACTGCCGCAGTTTCACGGTCACGGCATTGGGCAGGCACTGCTGCTCCGGTGTGAGGAAGTTTACGGCCTGCCGTTGTCTCTGAAATGCGCCACGGGCAATGCGCGGGCACAACGCTTCTACAGGAACCGCGGATGGATACTGATGGGAGAGTCAGGTGTGGCCGAGGATGGACCGTGGGAAAGGCTGTGGTTGCCGCCCCGCGAGCGCGACGCGTAAGGTGGGTCCTCGAGGCCTTCGAGGACGCCCAAGCATTCGATTCCTGGTAGAAACGAAAAGCAGCGAGCGCGGCCACGTTAGCAGGTGGCCAGTCTGTTGGGAGGCCAGAGGCAAGCTCCGGCCCGGCCACGCAGCGCGCTCACGGGAAGCGGTGCAGTAACGTAAAGGAGCAACAAATCCCAGATGCCCATTGGCGGAGGATACCACACCCATTCCTATGG
>JAEYUU010000235.1 GCA_023429545.1 Verrucomicrobiota bacterium | reverse complement strand
GTGCAGCACCGGCGAACGTTACCTCTCCACCGCCCTCGCCGATGAGGCCCGACTCAAAACTGCTGCTTGATCCAGACATGAACACCGCCATCCAACTCCTGCCGGAAGACCTCCGCCTCAAACGCAGTTCCGCACGCCGTCGCCTGGCGTCGGAATCCATCTTCATTCCGAAGATCGTCTGCCCTCCCCGGCAGGAACAAGCCACGTGGAAGTTTGGAGTGTTCGGCGGCATGCACGGTGATGAGGAGGCGGGCATCCTGGCTTCACATGAGCTGGCGGACTGGGCGAGTACCCTGCCAGATGAACTGCAGGATTTTGAACTGCACATTTATCCCGTGTGCAATCCCTCGGGCCGTGCCGTGGGCACGCGGCACTCCATGGGAGGCTATGATCTCAATCGTGAGTTCTGGGTCGGCTCCTCCCAGCCGGAGGTGGCCTATCTGGAAGGTGAGATCCGTCGCGAGGCGTATGATGGCCTTATTTCGCTGCATACGGATGATGAGTCCGCAGGCATCTACGGGTTTGCCAGTGGTGCACTGCTCAGCCAGCAGATCCTGGAGCCCGCCTTGGAGGCCGCCGGGAGAATCATTCCGCGCAATCCTTCTCCTTACATTGATGGCTTCGCGGCAGATCGCGGCATCATCACGGAAGGCTACTTTGGAGTGCTCAGCGCCCCACCCGAGCAGCGTCCCCACGCTCTGGAGATCGTCTTTGAGACACCGGAGTACATCCGCATGGAACTCCAGGTTCAGGCCACGGTGACCGCTGTGAAAACCATCCTCACCGAATACCGCCGCTTGCAGGCCTACGCACCAAATATCTAGCCGATGTCACGACACCCTCGACATGTGCTCCCGGGCTTTCACCTGACCCTGGGCTTCACCCTGCTCTATCTCACGATCGTGGTGCTCATCCCTCTGTCCATGCTTTTCTGGAAGAGCAGCACGGGAGGTTGGGAGGCTTTCTGGCGCACTGCCACTGATGAGCGCGTCTGGGGAGCGCTGAAGCTCAGCTTCGGGACCTCTTTCGCAGCCACCCTGGTGAGTGGCGTCTTTGGCGTGCTCACCGCATGGGTATTGGAGCGGTACAACTTTCCCGGACGCCGGCTGATCGATGCGATGGTTGATCTTCCCTTTGCTTTGCCAACCGCAGTGGCGGGCATCGCGCTCGTGACTCTGTACTCGGTCAACGGTCTCATCGGGAAACCGCTTGCCGGGTTCGATGTGAAGGTGGCGTTTACACCCATTGGCATCACGCTGGCGCTCATCTTTGTGGGCTTCCCCTTCGTGGTGCGCACCGTGCAGCCGGTTATCGCGGACCTCTCGCTGGAGCCCGAAGAGGCGGCCGCATGTCTCGGTGCCACGCGCTGGCAGACACTCACACGCGTCATCCTTCCCTCCATCCTACCTTCCACGCTCGCGGGCATGGCGCTTTCGTTCGGCCGCGCCGTGGGCGAGTATGGCTCCGTGGTGTTCATCTCGGGGAACCTTCCGTTCAAGACAGAGATCGCCCCGCTGCTCATCGTGACCCGGCTTGAGCAGTACGACTACGCTGGTGCCACGACCATTGGGCTCCTCATGCTGCTCGCTTCGTTCGTGATCCTGGTCGTTTCAAACCGGTTCATCAATTGGCACGAGCGCCGTATGGCGCAGTAGCGCCCGGCTTCGCCTCGTCCCTGAAACCTTTTCACTGCCTATTGCCAATATTCTTCCATGAGTGCCATCGCTGACATCCCCATCCGATCCTCACGCCGCCGCGCGCCTTCACCGGTGCTGCGTGCCACAGCGGAATCATGGATCTTGAGGTGGGCCATCATCCTCACCGTGCTGGCATTCATGGGCGCGATGTTCGTTCTGCCACTCTATGTGGTGTTCCAGGAGTCCCTGAGAAGAGGCTGGGCTGCCTACCTAAAGGCGTTTGATGATCGCGCAACCTCCCATGCCATCTGGCTCACTCTGAAAGTGGCCGCCATTGCGGTTCCATTGAATACTGTCTTTGGCATCGCGGCTGCCTGGTGCGTGGCGCACTTCCGTTTCAAGGGGAAACGTTTCCTCGGCACCTTGATCGAACTGCCGCTGTGGGTGTCGCCGGTAATTTCCGGGTTGGTGTTTATTCTGCTCTTTGGCGCACAGGGTCTCTTTGGCCCCTCTCTGCGTGAACACGGGTTCAAGATCATTTTCGCCCTGCCAGGCATCGTGCTGAGCACCATCTTTGTGACCTTTCCATTCGTCGCACGCGTCCTGACGCCGCAGATGGAGGCACAGGGACACAAGGAAGAAGAGGCTGCCATGACCTTGGGAGCGAATGGCTGGCAGATGTTCTGGCGTGTCACCCTGCCGAAACTCAAATGGGGATTGCTCTACGGCATCATCCTCTGCAACGCCCGCAGCATGGGCGAGTTCGGCGCGGTGTCCGTTGTCTCGGGCCACATTCGCAATCAGACCAACACGCTGCCGCTTCACGTCGAGGTGCTCTACAACGAATACCAGATGGTTCCGGCCTTTGCCTGCGCCTCGATTTTGGCCCTGCTCGCCCTCGTCACCCTTTTGCTGAAAACCTTCACCACCCGAAAAGCCACTGTCACCACATGAGCATTCAGATTGATCACATCCGCAAATCCTTTGGCCGGTACAATGCCCTCAAGGACGTGTCGCTCGAGGTGGAGACCGGCGAACTTGTCGCGCTCCTCGGGCCTAGCGGCTCTGGCAAGACCACGCTGCTGCGCATCATCGCCGGGCTCGAATTTGCCGACGACGGTTCCGGCCGCATCCACTTTCAGGGCGAGGACGTCACCTGGCGCACCGCCTATGAGCGGCGCGCTGGGTTCGTCTTCCAGCACTACGCGCTCTTCAATCACATGACTGTGGAGCAGAACATCGCTTTTGGCTTGAAGGTGCGCAAGCGCAGGGAGCGTCCCTCTCGCGCTGAGATCAAAGAGACCGTGCGCGATTTGCTGGAGCGCATCCAGATGCCGGACCTGGGACGGCGCTATCCGGCCCAGCTCTCAGGGGGGCAGCGCCAGCGTATCGCACTCGCACGGGCTCTCGCCGTGAATCCACAGGTGCTGCTGCTGGATGAGCCCTTCGGCGCGCTCGATGCCAAGGTGCGCAAGGAACTCCGCCGCTGGCTGCGCAAGTTTCATGATGAGACCAAGCTTACCAGCCTGTTTGTTACGCACGATCAGGACGAGGCTTTTGAACTCGCGGATCGTGTTGTCGTATTGAACGAAGGTGAGATTCAGCAGATCGGCACGCCTGATGCCCTGCGCGACAAGCCTGCAAACGAGTTTGTCGCGGATTTCATTGAGATCTGAAACCTGTTGTGACCAGCGGACTCATTCCTTGGTCGCTCAAGTTATCCCTGCTTGTTCTCACCACGTCCGCGCTTTCCTGAGCTACCGGCCGCCTCGCGCATGAGCTCGAGCTGGATTTGTTGGATCTCCAGGAGCTTGGTGGAGTGCTGGTGCAGAAGGAAGTCCATCTTCTCGTGCAGGTGTCGGATTTCGAGTTCCGCCTTGAGGTTCACCTTGTAGTCATTCTCCGCGCGCAAGCGGTCGCGGGCTTCCTGCCGGTTCTGGCTCATCATGATCACAGGGGCTTGGAGGGCTGCAA
>JAEYUU010000208.1 GCA_023429545.1 Verrucomicrobiota bacterium | reverse complement strand
ATCTGGCGCGGCGTGGTGTAGGGCTCCAGGTGAAGATCGCTGATCTGGGCGATGCGGAAGCCGTCCATTTGGGGCGGCAGGTGCGGAAGTTCCACGGAAACACGGACGAGACGGGGTCCAGTCTCCTTCACTTCGTCTCCACCGCCACTAGCACATGCCGTTGAGGTCCAGCCTGCTGCGAAAGATGCAGCGCCTTGGCGGAGGAAATGCCGCCGGGAGAACCATTGCCTCATGGGCGAGCGGACCTTGCGCGGGTGGGCTGAATTGGGAGTGGTGTGGGGGGACCTGTGTGGAGTCATTTATGGGAACACGGACGGAGATAAGGACCGTCCCCAAGCGTGGACGTTCAATACCGAAGAAAATCAGTGAGCCATCACTGACCATCCTCAACCAACGGTATGACCTAGCATACGAATGCAATCCCCGAGGTGGGTCTAACCTTACCTTCCAGACCCTACTCAATATCCCGAGCGATGGTCTTGTCCAGATAGGCCATCAATCTCTCCATGCCATCACCTTCTTTCGCAGAGATGGGAAAGACCTTGATTCGCTTGAAGCGCTCCTTGAGCCGCTCGAGATTCTCCTGCGACTCGGGCAGGTCCATCTTGTTCGCGAGGATACACCAGGGGCGCTTCGCGAGTTCGGAACTGTAGAGTTTGATCTCCGTGCGCAGCGTCTCGATATCCACAATGGGATCGCGGGCTTCACTGCCTGCAGTGTCCACGACGAAGAGGAGCACGCGGCAGCGCATGATGTGGCGCAGAAAATCGTGACCGAGGCCCACGTTGGCATGCGCGCCTTCAATGAGTCCCGGGATATCCGCCACGGTACCCCGGCGTGTCTCGGAGAACTCCACCACACCCACGTGCGGTTGCAGCGTGGTGAAGGGATAGTTCGCGACCTTGGGCTTGGCGTGGGAGAGCTTCGTGAGCAGCGTGGACTTGCCCGCATTGGGGAATCCTACTAGGCCTGCATCCGCGATGCTCCGGAGCTCGAAGTGGAAACGCCCCTCCTCCCCCGGCTCACCGGCGGTGGATTCCATGGGAGTCTGGTTCGTAGGGCTCTTGAAGTGCTGGTTGCCCTTGCCGCCTTTGCCACCCTTACAGAGCACGTACTCCTGGCCCACCTCTGTCAGATCCGCCACCGGCTCGAATTCTTCCGTGGGCTCGCCCGTTTCGGCGTCGAAACCCTCGATGATCCGGCTGATGAAGAGTCCTGGCGGCACCCGGAAGATGCCGTGCTCACCGGATTTCCCAGAGCGTTGCTCGCCCATGCCATTCTGGCCGTTCTTGGCGTGCAACTTGGCATTGAAAAAGAAGTTACGCAGGCTGTCCGTGCTGGGGTCGACCTTCAGGATCACATCTCCGCCCCTGCCGCCGTCGCCTCCGTCGGGACCGCCCTTGGGGCGGTACTTGCCGCGGTGGAAATGGACACTGCCGTCTCCGCCTTTTCCGGCGCGGGCATGGACTTTGATCTGGTCTACAAACATGAGGGGAGCCGTCCAGTATCCAGAGATTGGACAGGGCGTCAAACGCAAGCGGCTTCCCCTGCGCCCGTGCGGGGGGCGATTTTCCTCGCTCAGGGCACGAGGAAAATCTTGCCATCCCGGGGGTCGCGCACCTTCTGACCTGCGGCGAGCCCGCGAACATCAAGCATGTTCTTCGTGTCCTGCTCCACTCCGGGTGGATAAACGAAGCCCGGCTTTCCGGGCACGCGAGTACCGTATTCCGCAGGGGTCTGGGGTGTGGCAGGCTTTACGGGAGCGGCTGTCGTGGACGGAGCGGGACTGGGTGCCTTGGACTCATTCATCTCAGGCACAGCAGGTTCGTCGCGACGATGGGCGGCAATATATGCCTCGGTGGCTTCAGGGCCGTAGGGGTCAAGATAGCGGGTACCTTCCTGCTGGCGCGCCAGGGTGATGTCCGCATCCGTGATCACGGGCGAGCTGCCCCCCGGTCTGGGTTGCAGTCGGATGGAGGGCATCGCTGGACGTGAGGACTGCACGGTGACTCCGCTGACGGATCTGTACGCATTGCGCTGAGTCACCATGCCAGCTGGAAGCCACTGTTGCGTCGTGGGGTCCCACACTCGTGATGCGGGGTTGTTCGTGCCAAGCTGCGGCCGGGACGCGCGCTCGATGTCGGGGTCTGCCTCCACTGACTCTGTCCTGGTGGTTCTGACACGGACTGTCACGCGCTCGGGGTTGGGTACGGGCTGCTCCAGCTTCCGGGCGACCCGGAAGAAGAAGCTTCCCACATCCTGCGCGACGCGTTCACCTTGTCGTTTGATGGGGGGTGCTGAGGACACCGGCGGGGTGACTGCGAAAAGGCAGACGGCACCTCCAATAAGCATCCATGCCAGCCTCGTGGGCGGCGGTGCAGAGTTGCGAGCTTTCATCTTGGCGAGGGGGGTTATATTTGAAATGACAACAATCAAAGATGAATCGGTCTGTGCGAGAGGGCTGGATGCCGCGATCGGGGCGGCCATGGATTAATTCTCCATCGGGCATCTCGCACCGGCGTTTGACCTTTGACCCTTGACCAGAGGCGGCTGCCATGTCACGGAACCGCTCCCGCCTCTCACCCCTGCCGCCTTGTCCCGTCCCACTGTCGCCAGCTACTGTACCACCTTTCTGAAGCCGGAGATGCTTCACATCTACCGGCAGATCACCGGATTACAGCGGTATGACACGTTCGTGATCTGCAAGGAACGCCAGAGCGAGGATCTTTACCCCATGCCTGCGGGCGGCGTGGAACTCGCGCCCGGTGTGCGCAGCAATTTTGTGCGCCGCTTCTGGCTGAAATACATCCGCCACGAGCCGCCGATTGTGTATCGCGGGGAATATGGGGTGCTCGCGAATCTGCTGGCACGACGTGATGCGGATCTGATGCATGTGTACTTTGGCCACACCGGCGTGCATCTGCTACCCTTTATCCAGCGCTGGCCGAAGCCGGTGGTGGTGTCCTTTCACGGCATGGATGTGCAGACCCGAGCGCATGACCCTTCCTATGAAGTGAAGTTGCGTGAACTGCTTCAGGCAGCCACGCTGGTGCTGGCACGCTCGCAATCGTTGCTCGACCGGCTGCATGAACTCGGCTGTCCGGAGGAGAAGGTGCGCATGAACCGCACCGGCATCCCGCTGGACCTGTATCCGGAGATCCCTCGCGAGTCTCCCAAGGATGGCGCATGGCACTTTGTGCAGGCCTGCCGGCTCATCGAGAAGAAGGGGCTGGACGATGCCCTGCACGCCTTCGCGAAGTTCAGCAGGACGCATCCGCAGGCGCGCTTCACGATTGCGGGTGAGGGCCCCTTGCGCGAATCCACCGAAGCGCTCAGCACGGAACTGGGCGTGGGAGACCGGGTGCGCTTTGCCGGCTTTCTGAAAGGGGCGGAACTCTCCGCGTTGTATCATCAGGCGCATGTCTTCATCCACCCGAGCCGCATGACCTCGGATCAGAACCAGGAGGGAGTGCCAAACTCCATGCTGGAGGCCATGGCCACCGGATTGCCGGTGATTGCCACGCTGCATGGCGGCATCCCCGAAGCGGTGCGCGATGGCGTGACGGGCTTCCTCAGTGCGGAACGGGATCGTGACGGGTTGTATCAGTCCATGGTGACGCTCACGCGTACGGAGTCTGTGTGGCGAACCATGGGATCGGCTGCGGCGTCAGATGTGCGGAGGAATTTTGAGTCGAAGGCGCAGATTGCGAATCTGGAAGCGGCCTACGACGAGGCTCGGAGACTCGGTGGGTTACCCCGCAAAAAAACTTAGACACCCTGTTTTATAGGCAAATCGCTCGCATTCATCCGCAGATGATTATGCCGGGATCATGCCCGTTCGCTGGTCGAAGTCGATATCGTAC
>JAEYUU010000030.1 GCA_023429545.1 Verrucomicrobiota bacterium | reverse complement strand
CGCTATCTGAAGCTGGTCCCCAGTGAACGTCTGGAGAATGCGATGCTTTCCTTCGCGGACTGCTTCAAGGGCATCCTCTGCCAGCGCTTGTTGTTGGATGAGCAGAAGGGACGCCGCTTTGCCATTCACGAACTGCTCCTGCCTTATGACTCTGTTTGCGGCGTTGTCCGACGTGGTGAGTTCAAGAAGCTCGACCACGAGCTCGAGGCCGGCATGACGCGCGGGATGATCAGCTTCGACCGCAGTCTGAAGCAGAAGGAGTACGAGGGCTGGAGGCCCGCCTTCAACCGCCCGACGGGCTTCGCGGATCACGAAGTTTTCGACTACCTGCAAAAAGAACAACTCGCCTCTACCTATGCCGCTGCTTGAAGACATCAAAAGTGTGCTCAGCTTCGCCGCTTTCCGTCCAGATCCTGATGATCCGGGCATTCCATGGAACAAGCGGTTCGCGGGCCGGCGCAGCCTGCTGCTCAATGTGAACCGGACACACACGTCGTGGAGGTCCATCAACAAGCGCGGCACATTCCAGGAGACCGGAACGCAGGAGGGCGAGTTCCAGGAGATTGCGACGTCAAGGGCGGAGGAGTGGCGCAGCCTCACGGACGGAGGCTGGCTGAACATCTCGCTCAACAACCGCTTCATCATCTCCCTGGAGAACAATCTCAGCCGTCGTGAGAACTTCCAGGATGTGCTGCGCGTGAACCCCAAGGCGGTGCTGGGCGCCAAGTTCGACCGCGGGAAACGCTATGCCCTGTATCACCATCCGGATTCCACAGCCTCGATCCTCATGGCGTGTGATGATTCCATGGTGAAGGTGACCGAGGAAACCCTGCGCGCCAACGGACTCAAGGCCGGCCGCATCTGTTGCGGACTCTTTGCCCTCATGGAAACGAAGCTCTCGGAGATTTACAGTTCAGGCCGCCCCGAGGCCAGAGGCAGCTTCCTTCTGATCGTCACCTGCGAGGGATCCATCGCGGCACTGGCCCAGCAGGCCGGGCAGTGGACGGACCTCCGCTCCCGCAGTGGCATGGGAACGGAAAATCCGGAGGCCATGCTGCAGATCATCGCACCGCTGGTGCAGAAGTTTCCGCCGGGCACTCCAGTCTTCTACGTGCATGACGGCACCGACGAGCGCTTCACCACCGTCATGATGAATCAACTCACCCGCATCGGCGCCATGGACATCTCCGCGGACGACCAGCTCTGGCGCTCCATCGGCATGAACTGAACTCCTGCGCGCCCCATCCCTTCCATTCACGGACATGCAAACCATCTGTCACGATTTCAAATCACCGCGCACGGACACGGCACGGCGCCTGCCATCCATCTTCATGATGGTGCCCATCATGTTTTATGTGGCCCTGCTTGCTGGCGGCTACTTCGGCGCCACGTCTTACATGACCTTCCGGCAGGCCACGATGGATCGCGATCTCTGGACGCAGCAGCGGACCGACTACGAATCCACGAGGGCGGGCATCGAAGCTGAAAAGGCCGCCGTGGACATCGAAAAGAAAAAAGCTGAGAAGCTGGCGCAGTGGGTGGAAGGAACGCGCACTCTGCAGCCCATCACGGTCGCAGTCATTCGCAGCGTGCCGCCGGAGATCAGCCTTGGAGAGATGACCCTGGAACGCAGTCCGGAAATGCCCCAGCAGATCTTGATGGGGGTGAAGATCAACAGCGGCACCCTGGAAGAGGTGGGCCGCATCCAGAACGCCCTGGGATCACTCAACTATCGCGCCTACAACAGCCAGCAGATCAAGGCCGGGGACGGTCTCGATTACCGCACCCTGCTGGTGTGGCAGCAGTTTTAAGCGAGCTCTGCAACACACCTCATTATGAACGGAACGAAAATTGCCTGCGTCGTGCTCATGCTGCTCGTGGCCAGCATCGCCTACGGCACGCAGATCATGCACAAGAAGGCCACGGCCATGAAAGAGGAGGCTGAGATGGCGGACATGGACTGCCGGGCAGCGGAGAGTGCCAGCGAGGTGGCCAACACGGAGCTCATCAAGCTGAAGTACGACTCCGAGGATCTGCGGCAGTTCCTTGATGAATGGAAGCCCTACATCAAACGCATCCAGACGGTGCAGGAGGCAGAGCAGCTCTTCCAGAGCCTGTTGCGCAACAGCGGCATCCTCACTGTCTCGCAAAAGTTTGAAGTGCGCGAACAACGGGACAACAAAATGATGCCCCGCTTCCTGCAAGGCACCCTAGTGGTGGAGGATGAATTCGCCAAGGCCATGAACTGGCTTGGCGAACTGGAGCGGAAGATTCCCCTCGCGCGTATCACGTCCTGCAGGCTCAAACAGGGAGAAACCGGCCGCCAGGTCAATCTGGAGCTGCGCTTTGAGATTCCAGTCATCAGTCTCGACGCGCCGCTGGAGACCCCACCTGCCCAATAACGCCCGCTGGCCCATGAAACGCTATATCGCCACATTTCTGGCTGCAGTTCCCCTGGTGGGCAGTGCCTTGCTTGCGCAGGAGGAGTTCATCCCGGAGGTCGCTGCCTCCACGGCGGCAAGGGAGCCGTCAGGGCCACAGAACGAGGGTGTGAAATACACACTGCTCAAGCCCAATGACAAAACATCTGAATTGGTCCGTGAGATGGATCGCAATCCGTTTGGTCGGAGCGACGCCGAACTGCAGGCCCAGTCGCAAAAGGGGAGCAATGAGGAGAACCAGATCCGCGATCTGCTTGCGAAACTCCGCGTGGTGGGCGTGTCCCCCGGATCAAACGGCTTGCGCGTGATGCTGGGAGACATGGTGCTTGAGGCCGGGCAACTGGTGCCTCAGGTTCTGGCGGAGCAAACCATCTCCCTCCGGGTAGCCGACATCACCTCCGAGGCGATCCATCTTGTGTGGGTGGAAGCGAAGCCAACCGGATTGCCACCGCGCGCGCTGACCATTCCGGTGGATCTCCGGCCTTACGTCCGGGTGCAGCTCAACGGGCAGCCCAATTTGAAGAACAAATGGGAAAAACAGTCTGAAAACGTAGGAAACATTCCTGTGGCCCGGCAGTTTCCCGCCACGGCACAGTCGGCCGCTTTCAATGCCGACTACATGGCCAAGAACGGGAGCATACCCAAGGCTCTGCCCGTGGAGGACGGGGATTCGATCCACCCGGCCCCCTTGCCGACTTCGGTCACGCCTGCGGAAGAGAAAGCGAGCACGGAATGGGATCAGGCCATGAAGCTTCTGCAGAAGCTCATACCAACTCCCGCCCAGAAGCCATGAATTGCACACCAACATGACTTCCGGTGCGGTTCCAACCTCTGCTGTACAGTGCAGATGTGCACGGCATCGCGAGAGTGGTGCTGCCATGCTTGCCGTGCTCATGTTCATCCTCGTGGGATCGGTGGCGCTCGCAGCCTCCCTCCACCTCATGAGCGCGCGCCTCCAGCAGACGGAAAGGATGGGCATCGGCGTGAAGCGGCACGTGGTGTGGGGAAACACGGAGGCAGTGAACCAGCAGTATGCCTACACCTATGCTCTGCGGCATGATGTGTCACGTCCGACCAGCACGGCGGTGTTGCCCGCGGGCTCAGGTGTGGCGTATGCGGATACGACCACGTGGGGAGGAGTTGTTGCTGGCGCTTACGGAAGCTTGCAGGCATTCCGCAGCATTCAGCGGGCTTCGGCAGCCACGGTGAGCTATCCGTTCAACAACCTTCGGTTTGTTCCCACCGCGGACAACAGTGTCTTTTACGAAAGAACTGCCGCGGACTCCGACGGTGCGCAGACGGAGAGTCTTACGATCTACAACTACCTGAAAAGTTATCCAACCACGCTGATGGGGGATTTGCTGGTGGTGCACAAGAGGGCGACCACGAGCGGCACCTACAGCTTCAGCGGGAACATTCGCGTGGATGGTCGTGTGGTGATCTATGACGGCACTGCGGCGATGGGCAATCTGAAGGCCACGTCATGCCTGCAGGCGGTCGCGTCCATCACGAATACCACGAAGACGAACGACGGGTCTGCTGCGTTGATGCCGGACAACTTCCCTCCCCGGCCCACGGCCACCGCAGGATATGGCGGCACTTCCAGCCCGACGGCTGTCACGAACGGCACGCTCAAGATGATTGAAAACACCGATTTTCCCACGGGGTCCATCAAGACGACCATGGAATCCGGTGGCACCACCACCTGGATGAACTGCAGCACGAGCAGCGGGAGCTCCACCAACATCGACACAGACAGAGCCAATGGAAGCTCCAGTTCGGCGGTGGAGGTGAAGGTTCCTAGCAACCCAGTGTACCCACTGCCGACCCTCTCACCCTACAACTTCACCAAGAGCGGCACCGTGGTGGAAACGATGTACGTCCGCCTGAAAAACTCCGCATTAAAGCACTTGTGTGTCCTCAATGGAGTGGAGCAACTGGTTCTGGAAGGACAGACCAACTCCACCGACTTTACCAACGCCGGCACTCTCGATCCTGTCATCATCTGGGTGAAGCAGGAGAATCTGAGGCACATCTGCTTTATCGGTGAAAACAACCGCCCGCTGATTCTTGCCGTTGGTCCCGGCGCCGGCACCACGGCCTTTCTGGAGTTCTTCGGGACCAGCCTCGTTGCTGGGGGGCCGCTGCGCTGGCGGATGCAACTCGTGAATGAATACCGCGACCTCTGCTTCGATCCGCCGAGCAGCAGCGTGAACGTGCAAATCACCGGCGGCATCCGCACCAACTGGATCCTGAACAGCAGCTACACGGACACGGTGTCGCGCATCCTGCTGCAGCGTGACAGCGCGCCTGGTGAGGAACTTGAGCTCATGCTGCCACGCGACGCCTGGATCGAACCTTACGTTCTTGTGCGATGACGTTCCTTCCCACCATGTTCCCTGAGAGCAAGCCGCATACCCATGCTGCGCGCGCGTGCTGGCGGCGTCTTCGCGCGGGCTTCACGGCGGCAGAGATGGTGGTTGCCGTGGCTATAGCCGGGGTCGTCGTCGGATCGGCTGCGCTGGCGTACGGCACGCTTACGCGGAATCAGCGGCAGTTCACCTCAGTGGCTACCATCCGCCTGCCCAGCTCAAGCATGCGACCCAACTTCTATCCGGGGCAGTCCTCCAGCAATCTGGTTACCACGTTCGTTGCGCCGAATTTCGGCAGCCTCGCCCGTGCTGAAGTCGTGCGTGAAAAATTCATGGCGGATGTCACCCAGAGCATTGCCGTGTTCTGCCTCTACCGGAACAACAATGTCCTGAACACCATCCGTCCGCTCACCATTCCCTCCCCTACGGATGGCTCCAAGCTGGACACACCCGAGGCCTTCCGCCTGTACTTGAATGCCAATGTCAGCGGCGCCTCCACGATCTTCACACAGGGCTACCGGAACACTGGCACCACGGCGAACTTCTCCATCTTCATCCTCGGCTATTCCGCGAATGCCGCCACGATTCCCGTGCTGGCCGTCTATGATTTGGACATGGTGCAGGCCACGGATCCCAAAGCCACCAGCACGGTAATCGGCACTTATGCGGCCTTGCGGCGCTATGTGGGTGCCAGTCTTACGGCGTACTACGATGTGTTCTACCGGAAGCCGGTGACGGAAGGGCCGTTCACCGCGTCCGATGAATCCTTCGTGCCTCCAGTGGTTGCCTTTGAGCGCCGCTCACGGCTCGCCATTGCGGAGGGGAGCACCACCATCGATCGCTTCAAGAAGGCAGCCGAGCAGCCCTTTTATTTTGTCTTCTGGCCGGACCCCTCGGAGGATTCGCTGGCAGTCCCGGTGAATGCCAGGCCGTCCGGTGTGCTCAACGGCTCCTACAGCACGACGGATCCACGCCGCGCCTACAACCACATGGGAGGGCGCACGTCGTTCATGTTCACCGTTCCCATGTTCCCTTCGTCATGAACTCAGTGATGTATCGCCCTCGCCGCAGCCATTGCGGCTACACGTTCGCGGAAGTCCTCGTGGCCTCGGCGCTGCTGGGGCTTGCCGTCGGGGGTGCGGTTTCCCTGACGGCGACCATGAACACCCAGCACACGGCGGCGCTCACGCAAGGCGTGGCCTACAACTACCAGGACAACGGCGCGCGCCTCTGGCAGCTTGGCCTCACGGACGCTGAGGCTCTCGCGCTCCTTCCTGATGTGCGGGACAACTCGGACCTGGAGAATGCCATCGTCCCAATTTCCTCCACAGCGAACAAGCAATTGAGTTTCACCGCAGTCACCAACACCACGCTGGCGACGTCCATGGGCACGGTGGAGAAGACCACCTGCACGGCCACCATCCGCAATCCCATTGGCGCCTCAACCAACCGGAACATCTCCGTGGATGCCTATCGAGCGAAAATCCGCTGAACCGTTCCCGCCTCATCATCAGCCCGCCCACCCTCCATGCTCAAGAAGGTTCTGATCACCAACGTCCATACCGGCTCGAAACACGAGTCCATCGTGGACACGGATACCCATGAAAAGGCCATCATCGGCTCCGGTCTGGGCACCAACGAGACTGCGAACATCGAGGACATCGTTGGCGTGGACGAGACCGTGCACCGGCTCACGCTGCCCAAGGAGAATCTGGATGACCGTGTGCTGTTCTTCAACGGCCTCGCCCGCTGCCTGGAGCGCAACATCAGCATCATCAAAAGCCTGCAGCTCCAGGCCAACCGTGTGCGCTCGCCCAAGTACCGCGGCGTGATTGCGGAGCTGGTGTACGATCTGTCGATTGGGGAGAAGTTCAGCGTCGCGGTCTCGAAACATCCCGGCGTCTTCCCGAAAGAGCTGCTCAGCCTCATTGTCGCCGGTGAGGAAGCGGGCCAGCTCGCAACGGTGTGCCGGCGCATCGGCGGCGCACAGAAGAAGACAGCGCGCATATTGAAGAAGCTCAAGGCGGGGATGATTTATCCCGCGATCGTCCTCACACTGGGTATAGGAGTGATCATCATCATGAGCTACACCCTGGTGCCGGCCATGCAGAAGCTGTACACTGACATGAATGTACCGCTGGCCATGGGGACAAAGATCCTGCTGGCCGTCTCCAACACGCTCATCAATCAGCCCTGGACGGTGGCCATTCCCATTGTCGGCCTCTATCTCTTCTTCAAGAACTGGGGAAAAATCTCCTCCACGAAGGCCGCCCAGAACCTTTTCCTGAAGCTGCCCGTGGTGGGCAAGCTGGTACGCAAGTCCGCCTCCGCCGTGAGCTTCCGCTGCCTGGCCATGCTCCTGGAGGCTAATGTGCGCCTTTCCGCAGCCCTCCAAATCACCGCCGAAGCAACCTGGCACTGGCACTACCGCGAGTTTTTCGAGCGCCTTGCCGGTCACGTCAATATCGGCCGGACGATGCACGAGGGCTTCCTGATCGAGTCCCATTGGCTGGGAGCGGACGGACGCAGTGTTTGCGGCCTCATCGAACTGGCTTCAGAAACCGGCGCCGGCACGGAGATGCTCAACGAGATCGCGGACGACTATGAGGACGAACTGGATGGTCTGGCCAATCAGATCGACAAGATTCTCGAACCTATCACCATCATGATTCTGGGCTGTTTGGTGGGGTTTCTAGTGTACGCGATCTACGCACCCATCTTCAGCTTGGGGGATGCCATTTTGCCCAAAAAAGGGGGTTAAACCGCGCTTGTGGGGTAAACCCCTGAATAACGGACTAGGTAAAAAATTCAGAATTTATATAAAAAACACTCGACACCTTACTAGCTTCTGATATAATTACCATATGTTCCATGAATGACAGGTAAACAAGCATTCACAACATTGTCAGTCGGTCAGCACAATAACAACATTATCAACAACATCCCATGAAGAACGTATCCCTGAAAAACACCGTAGCGAAGGGCTTCAGCCTTGTCGAAATGCTCGTGGTCATCGCCGTCATCGGTGTTATCGCCGCCATCGCCATCCCCCAGATCGGCAGCATCAACAGCAGCGCCAAGGAAGCCAAGAACCAGCGCAACGCCCAGAGCATTGTGTCGGTGTACTCGGCTGCGACCGCTGCTGGTGCCGAAGTGGCCGGCGCAACGGCTGCCGCCAAGGTGGACACCCTCGTGACGGGCGTGGCCCCCACGGAAGGAGCCTTCAAGGACAAGTCCTTCAAGGTGCCGAACATGGAAGCCGAAGACAAGACCGGGGCTCTCAAGTACATCAAGCTTGATGGCAGCGACCTCGTCTACACCAAGGTGGCCCAGTAACCCTCTGGCGTGGTGGTGACACAGTCGCCGCCACCCCGGGAGCTCAGTCTTCCCTGAAATTACTTTGAGTTCCCTGCGCGGGCTCGGTGGCTCGGTCTGCCGCGCCCGCGATTTCTTCTCCTCCTCCCCTACCAGTACAAGCAA
>JAEYUU010000724.1 GCA_023429545.1 Verrucomicrobiota bacterium | reverse complement strand
GTGTATTCGCTGCCGCGGTAGATCTCCGTGTGACCCTTCTGGCGCCCAAACCCCTTCACTTCCACCACCGTCATGCCTTGCACGCCGACTTCGGCAAGCGCTTCTTTCACGTCTTCCAGTTTGAAGGGTTTGATGATGGCTTCGACTTTTTTCATAGATTGGTTTGGGTGGATAATGGCGTGGTGTTGCGTTTGCTGAGCGGCTTTACCCGGTTTGCGGGAGCCATCATAGCGGGCAGTGTGCCAAAGGTCGGGCTTTTTTCAAAAAAATCGTTTTGGTGGGATCAATTAAGCCAAAATTTGCACGTTCTGGCAGAGGAAGTTGGCACGATCCCGGGAAGGTGGTTTGGTCGCCCCAGTTCCCTCTCCCTTTTTTACCTGATATGAAGCCCCTGTTCCTGGCCCTAGCCCTCCTCCTTGCCGCCCATCCCGCCTTTGCGCAGAAGGAGGTGCTCCGCTCCCGCTGGGAGCCTGGCAAGGTATACAAGCAGGAAAACGTAATGAACATGACGGCCACCGTGCCGGACAGCTCCGAGGCTCAGAAGACGAGCGTCACGCAGTCCTTCGAGATCCGCGTCACGGCCGAACCTGCCACGGGGAACAAGCTCGCGGCCCTCACCATCACGGGTACGAAGGCCACCATGGACATGATGGGCCAGAGCCTGACCTATGATTCCGCGGATCCCGCCAAGTCTCCGCCCACCTTGCAGCAGGCCTTTGGCGCCATGCTCAACAAGAGCTTCACGCTTGTTTACAACAAGGACGACAAGTTTGTGGAGACGCGGGGACTGGAGAAGCTGATCGCGACCCCGCTAGGCAATGCCAGCGGCATGGATGGCAAACAACTCTCGGAGGCCTTCCGGAAGTCCTATGAAATGTCCTTGCCCAAGGACGCCGTGGCCGTGGGCGATACCTGGACCATTGAAGACAAGCTGGAGATGGCGCCGGTGAGCATGGTGGTGAAGGCCCAGGGCAAGTACGACTCCGTGGTGGATATTGGAGGCCGCAGACACGCCAGGCTGGTGATTGATGGTGCCTTCGGCACACCGGAGAATTCGACCTCGCCCTTCACCTTGGGACAGGGCTCCAAGTTCTCAGGAGAGGTGCTTTTCGACCTGGAGCGGCGGGTGATCGTCGAGAACGAATCCCGCACGGAGATCATCCTGCGGGTGCAGGGCCAGGTGGTTCCCATGAAGCAAACAGTGTTGATGCGGCTGGTTTCGCTGGAGGATGCGAAGTAGGTGGCAACAGAACCTTCTTCGAGGTCTCAGGCTTCCACTCGTGGAGCTTGCTCTCCAGTTTTTCGGCGATGGCCTCCATGGCCGGTAAAGAATGCCTTTCTAACCAGCACCCGTCAACGGTCAGCCGCAGTACCGTCCGTTGCAACTGACACACAAAAACGCAGATGACGCACCTGCGCCATCCGCGTTGGGGGTTTTCACTGCCGTCTCACACCATGCTGTGGAGGCCGACAACGTTGCCTTCCGGATCCTGGAAGATGCCGATGAAGCCGTGTGGGGCGATGTCCATGCGCGGCTGCACGATGGTGCCGCCGGACTTGGGGATGCGTTCCAGCACGCCATCCAGATCGGCTTCGACATTGAGATAGACCATCGTACCGCCGGCGCCGGGCTGGCATTTGTCCATTTGCGTCAGGGCGCCACCCACACCCTTGTCCGGGTCGCTGGGGAACATGGCCATGTTGTATTTCTCATTGGAGATCATCGTCAGCGGCTTGGCGAGGATCTTGCCGTAGAAGTCCGCGGCCTTGTTGATGTCGTTCGTGTAGATTTCAAACCAGTTGACTGCGTTCTGTTTCATCGTGGTACTTGGGTTGGCTAATTGACGTTGCGCATCCCGGATGGGAGGCAACGTGGGTAGTCAACCACACGGCACTGACAGCCCTATGTCAGGAGGGTTTCGGGATTCCGAAAAATCCCTGTCGTAACGCTTGGCCACGGCGAGTGCTGCCGCGCGTACGCCGTCGCGGAGTTCCGCGGGTTCCACGGCCTCGACCATGACACCATGGCCAAGGAGGAAGTGCCAAAGCCACTCGATGGAGAAGGCGAGCAACTCCAGCCGCACCCGTCCATCTCCGAGATCCTGACGGGCCACCGGCGTACCTGGAAGCTCATTGAGGAAACGATCCAGGATGACAGTCTGGACGATCACCGTTGCCGGAGTCATCTCCTCACGCGTGATGTCCCTGCGGAGAAACTCCTTGAGCGAAAAGTCCTCGTGTCCCTTGAATGCTTCATCCAGCACCTGCCACGCTTGAATGCGGTCCAGCCGGAAATCCCGCACCTCCAAGCGCAGGCGGCACCACGCGATCAAATGCCATTCGCGGGCGTAGAACACCACGCCCAGCGGTTCCACCACGCGCTCGGTGAGGGCACCGCGGTTTGCCGTGTTGTACGACATGGCCAGACAGCGGCGTTTCACCACCGCCTCCTGAATGGGCATCAGCGCCTCGTGCCTAGCCGCCTGATCCTGCCGCCGCAATCGCACACCCACGGACTGGCCAAGCCTCAGCAGGTAGTCGCGCCTCTCCTGGGGCAGTACTGACTTCACCTTCAGCATAGCTGAACGCAAAGCCTGTCGCAGGGAATCATCCGCCACCTGTTCGGTCACTTCGCCGCTGAGGAAGAGAGCTGTCGCTTCGTCCTCCGTGAACATGATCGGGGGCATGTGGTAGCCACGCATGAGGCTGTATCCCACACCCGCCTCCGCCACGATGGGCACCCCGGCCTCACCCAGTGCCGCCAGGTCCCGGTACACCGTGCGCACACTGATTTCGAAATGTTCCGCGATGCGTTCCGCAGTGATCACGCGCTGCCCTTGCAGGAGCAGGATCATCCCGGTCAGGCGGTCAATGCGGTTCATGCGGCCGCTAGCGTGCCGCAGAATGCATGCGGTGAAAAGTGAAAGCGCAAGCGGGCCTTGGGGTTATGCACCTCACCACC
>JAEYUU010000580.1 GCA_023429545.1 Verrucomicrobiota bacterium | reverse complement strand
GAGTGTATGTCCGGTGGCTTTCTGATGGGGTATACCTTCTTGCTCCTCTATGCCCGTCACAAACCGGAGTTGCTTGCGGCCTACATCAAACGACGCCGGATTCCCCACGCTGCGAAGGTGGCGAAGGATGTAAAACGCGTGTATGCAACTACGCTGAAGGATGTCCCTGGTTGGGATGAAAATCAAGAGTCTTCAGTCCCGGCATGATGGTCACAGGATCACGAAGGGATCGGAAGTCGGATGAATATTCAGGGGCAAGGAGCGCTCACGCTCCCAGGTGCAGGTACTCCCGCAGGGTATAGTTCATGGCACGGCGGACGGGTGGGAACGCGTCGGCCAGTTTAATAAGCACATCATGCAGGGCAAACTCCGAGGCCAGAGCGTGGCGACCTGCGGCGGAGAGGTGATTCATCACCACGCCGTCGTAGAATTTCACATCGGGCGCGCCTTTCCTCTCCGCACGATGGTGCAGGAAGGAGGGGTACAGGCAGGTGAGCACCAGGAACTGGTTTGCGCACTGCACGTGGATGAAGAAGCGCTCGTGACTTCCGGCGCTCTCAAGGGCCTGGAGATAGTCCACGCTGTAGAGGCTGGCCTTCTCCTGCTCGCGATCCGCCCCCGGAGTGGTGGGTACGCCGAAGTCCGCGCAAACCACGGCCATGTAGTCGGCGACCTCAAGGTCCTTCACGCCGATGCGCTTCAGGGTCTGTCGCACCACCACGAAGAAAAACAACTCCGGAGACACCAGGGCCGCTCGCTGGCTCATGAGCAGCGCCTCGAACAATCGCGGCTCATCTGCGATGGATCGCACCGCGTCCGGGTCGTCGCCGAGGGTGGCGAGGCTTTGACGGTTGCGCTCGGAGAGCGCGAGAATATCGCCGATAAACTGCCAGTCGGCAGGAGTGAAGCGATACCAGCAGCCGGGTTGGGGGACTCGCATCATAGTGATGAAACGATGTCTAGCATTGGGTATGCCAGAAGTTTCTACAGGATTCGACGAAGGATGGGAAGTCTTTGTTCGAAGCAGCTTTGAGAAAAGAATTCCTGTCCACAAATCCATGGACGAGACAGTCCTGTTCCGCCTGATTGCAGGCCCGCCACCTTCGCACCATGTCCTCCTCGCTGTTCGTCCCGCTCCGCCCTTGTTTTCCTGCTCTCGCTGCCCTCGCCCTGTGTATCGCACCGGCGCTGGCCACCGGGGATGACTATTTTCCGCCTCCCGACAGCGAAGGCGGATGGCGCACGCCCAAGGATGCCAAGGAAGCGCGCGATCTGGCTGGCATCGATCTCTCCAAGCTGGAGCCGGCCTATGAGATCACGCAGCGCTCCACCGCGCACGGTGGGTTGCTCGTGGTGCGCAAAGGGTATCTGTGCTTTGAGCGCTACTTCGGACGCGCCAGCCGCAATGCAAATCCTGACATGGCCTCCACGGGCAAGGCTTTCACGAGCATCGCCTGCGGAATCATGCTGGAGGAGTTCAAGGACAAGATCCCCCAAGGACTCGACACCCAGGTGTTTACCGAAAAGTACCTGCCCGAAGCCTTTCCCCTGAATGATCCCCGCAAGGCAAACATCACCTTGGGCCAGCTTCTCTGCATGACGGGAGGCTACTGGGGCGAGGGGCAGGCGCCCACCGGTTATGTAAAGGGTGAACCCAAGCCGCGGCCGCTGAAGCCGGTGAAGGGGCAGGATATCCGCGACCTGGACAAGTCCTCGCTGAATGTGCCGCTGTGGTGCGATCCCGGCGCAGGCTATTCGTACTCCTCACCCTCGCCACACATTGCCAGCATCGTGCTCAGGCATGTGACGGGAATGGAGCTGCCTGACTATTTGCAATCCAAGCTGGGCAAACCGCAAGGCTGGGGCGCTTGGGGCTACTGCCTGCATCGCGGTGACTTCCTCATGCCGCATGCTAATGGCGCCGGCAGCATCGCGCTGCACGCCACGGATGCCGTGCGTTTCGGCTATTGCCTCGCCCAAGGTGGCAAATGGAGGGACCAGCAACTCGTGCCTGCGGACTACATCAGGAAATGCCAGACATGGAGCCCGTACAATCCGCACACGCCCTTCAGCCTGCAGTGGGAGCACAATGCAGATGGCCATGTGGCCGGTGCGCCGAAGGATGCCTTTTGGAAATCCGGCGCCGGCGGCTTCTGTCTCTTCGTCGTTCCTTCCCTCGATCTGGTGATCTACAAGCTCGGCGGCAAGGATGGCCAGTACGACCCCGCCCTCACCGGACTGCCCCAGCCACCGCTCAACCACGATCGCGACAACTGGCAGCCCATCCCTGCCACCGGATTTCACGAGGGAACGCTCGGAGGACAAGCCCTGTGGCGCACGCTGGAAATGGTGTGCGCGGCGGTGCGGGTGGAATAGATTCGACGGGTTTCAATACGATTCCACCGATGCGTCCAGCCTTCATCAATCTGCTCGCAGCGCTGACAGTCACCTTCGGCGCGCTGCGGGGCGCTGAACCGGTTCGCAAACTTCTGCCTGTGGATGAGGCGGCGAAGGATCCCTCTTTCTTCATCTTCCGTGCAAGGCTCCAGGAATCGCTGACGAAACACGACGAGGCCTTTCTCTTGAGCGTCGTCGCGCCGGATATCCAGATCGGATTCGCCGGGGACGACGGCATCGAGGCTTTCAAGAAAACGTGGAAGCTGGATGATAAGGATTCCGCCATATTTTCCGAGCTGGCACGGGTGCGGGCCGTGGGGGGCAAGTTCATTGAGGGCGGGCAGTTCCAGGCGCCCTATGTCAGTGCGGCCTGGCCGGAGGATCTGGATCCCATCGAGCAAGTGGCCATCGTGGGTGAGAACGTACGCGTGCGAGAGAAGCCGGATGCAAACAGCGCGGTCATGGCATCAT
>JAEYUU010000573.1 GCA_023429545.1 Verrucomicrobiota bacterium | reverse complement strand
GAGAAGCATTCTACATCCTCAGCCACCCGCCAGCTTCACCGCCAAGCGCACCGCCTGGATCATGCTGCCCGGGTTGGCTTTGCCCTGCCAGGCGATGTCGAGGGCTGTGCCGTGGTCCACACTGGTGCGGATGACGGGAAGGCCGAGGGTGGTGTTCACGGCGCTGTCGAAAGCGAGGGCCTTCACCGGGATGTGGCCTTGATCGTGGTACATGCAGACGAAGGCATCCGTGGTCTTGCGCTTTGCGGGGACGAAGGCAGTGTCTGGTGGGAGAGGACCCTCCACTTGAATGCCCTTCGCGCGGGCAGCCTCGATGGCGGGAATGATGACGCGCTCCTCCTCCTGGTTTCCGAAGAGGCCGTGCTCTCCAGCATGGGGATTCAGGCCACACACAACGATCTTCGGCGCGGTGCCGCGGATGCGCTGAAGGGCGGCGGCGGTGAGTTCGATCACATCGAGGATGCGCTCCAGCGTGAGCAGTGCAGGCACTTCGCTGTAACCCACATGCACCGTGACGAAGGTGCAGGTGATCTCCTCTGAGTACTGCATCATGCACCAGTGTGCCGCATGGGTGCGCGCGGCGAAGATTACCGTATGACCGGGGAAATCGATGCCCGCCATGTGCAGTGCCTCCTTGTTTAGCGGACCGGTGGCCACGGCGGCTATCTCTCCGGCCAATGCAGCTTCAATGGAAGCCTCCACATAGGCAAAGGCAGCAGCGCCGGTGTGCGCGCCGATCTCTCCCGGAGTGACACGATCCGCATTCACCGCGGGGAGATCCAGGATGGCGGGTCCCTGCAGTTTTTTGCGGCGCGTGCGCCACTCCGCAGGCTTGAGGATCTCCGCCTCGAACGGGAGATTGGTCACCGCGGCAACTCGCTTGAGAATCAGCGCATCTCCAAAGATCACTGGAATACAGATCTCCGAGATGCTCTGGCGCGTGATGAGATGCAGGCACACCTCCGGGCCCGCTCCCGCGGGATCACCCATGGTGAGGGCGACGATGGGCTTGCGCTTCGCAGACATCAGATGAGGCCGGGCACGCTGCTCCCTGCACTGGAACCGAAGCTGTCTGTCTCGATCGACATGCGCTGCAGCATCTGCACAAAGAGGTTGCCCAGAGGGGTGTTGTTTTTTGGGTCGAAGGCGAGGTGCTGCCCGTGCTTGAAGCCACCGCCGGCGAGCATCATGGGAAGGTTGTGCCAGTCATGGGAGTTGGCATTCCCCAAGTTGCTGCCGAAGAGGACCATGGTGTTGTCCAGCAGGCTGCCATTGCCCTCCTTCTTGGCCTTGAGCGCGGTGAGCAGGCCATTGAAGGCGCGGAACTCGGCCTCCTCCACGAGACGGAGCTGGCGGATCTTTTCCGGGTCCTGGCCATGGTGTGAGAGATTATGATGGTCGATGGTGACCCCCGGAATGGTGGGCACATCGTTGCGTCCTTGAAGGAGGATGGTGATGAGCCGGGTGCTGTCCGTCTGCAGGGCCAAGGGCACCAGCTCAAAGAGAAGCGTCATGCGGCCGATGATGTCCGACTCATTGACGATGTCCTGCGGCACCCTGGCATCGACCTTGGGTTTGGGTTTGAGAACCCAGTCCTCCGCCTTGGCGAGGCGCTGCTCCATCTCGCGCACGGAGGTGTAGTATTCATCCAGCTTGTCGCGGTCAGCACTGCCCACGCGGCGCTCGAAGCGCTTGGCCTCCTCGCTCACGGTGTCCATGATGCTGCGTCCTTCGCGGAGGCGGCGCATCTGGTTCTTCACCTGGTCGGGCGTGCCGTCCAGGAAGAGTTTGGCAAAAATCTGCGACGGCTTCGAATCGGCGGGAATCATCACGCCGCTGCGCGTGTAGCTCTGGCTGGTGGTATTCGTGCCCAGCACCAGCGAGGGGAAGCGGGTCTCAAAGCCAATCTTCTCCGCCACGAGCTGGTCAATGGAGATGCTGTTGCGGAAGCCGCCGAGACCCGGATTGCGCGCGGAGGTGAGCCACGTCATTTCGGATGAGTGCCCGTTCGCACCCGACTGCTCCGGATGACAAAGCCCCGAAAAGACCGTGAAGTCATTCCGGTGATCCTTCATGAGATTCAGGTAGGACGTGAGCTGGTAGTCACGCCCCGTCTGCGTGGGGATGAGATCCGGCCCATAGATGCCCAGCGACGCGCATACGGTGACCATGCGCTTCGGAGCCGTGCCTGCCGTGGCCGCCGATGCCGCACTGGCCCGTCCGGACCACATGGCATCCAGAAACGGCAGCGCCAGTGAGACGCCAGTGCCGCGCAGGAAGGAGCGGCGGGAAAGGGAGGCGGACATGGGCTTCATGATACAACAGAATAAGTGGACTACTTGCTCTGAAAGGTGGGACTGGCAATGATCTCATGCACCAGGGTACGGAGGCCACCCCCCTGCTGCGCCGTGCGACTGGCAATCTGCGCCACGACAACCCGGTCCAAGAACGAGATCCCTGCGCCCGTGGAATAGGTGAGCAGCTTGCCAGTGAGCGCCCGCATGATCTGCTCCTGCTGCCCGAGGAGGAGCTGCTTGAACTCGGTGATGCCGTTGAACTTGCGACCGTCCGCCAGTTCGCCGGTGGCGTCCACGGGCAGGCCCAGCTTGTAGGTCGGATACTTGCCGGGGCGGGGAGATGGTGCGCGGTCGCCTTTCTCCTGGGAACGGTAGCGCTCACGAAAGCCGCCGATCACATCAAAGCTCTCCATCGCAAAGCCCGGCGGATCGATCTTGGCGTGGCAGCCTGCGCAGCTCTCGACATTCCGGTGCAGGGCAAGTTGCTCGCGGATGGTGGTGGCGCCACGCGTGTCCGGCTCCACGGATCCCACCCCCGGGGGAGGCGGGGCAGGCGGGAGTCCGAGGACGCGCTTCAGGACCCAGGCACCGCGCATCACCGGGGAGGTGGTGGTGCCATTGGCAGTGACCTTCAGCACGCTGGCCTGGGTGAGCACGCCGCCACGGGGACTGCCTGCTGGCAGCGAGACCTTGCGAAACTGTTCTCCCTGCACGCCTTCAATGCCGTAGTGCTCGGCGAGCTGGCGGTTCAGCATCACAAATTTGGAGTCGATGAAGTTCGTCACGCTCAGGTTGCTCTTCAGGATTTCGGCGAAGAACTGCTCGGATTCCTCCACCATGGCGAGTTGCATCAGTTCGTCGAACTCAGGATAGAGCCGCTTGTCCGGCGAGGTGGCATCGATGCTGCGCAAGTCGAGCCACTGGCCGGCAAAGTTCTTCACAAACTCAGAGGAGCGCGGATCATTCAGCAACCGCTCCGCCTGGGCTCGGAGCGTTTCGGGCTGGGAGAGCTTCCTATCCGCAGCGAGCCTCATGAGCGTCTCATCCGGCATGGTGCTCCACAGAAAGTAGGAGAGGCGTGAGGCCAGCGCGTAGTCATCCAGCTTGCCCGGCCTTTCTTCAAACAGGAGGAACTGCGGTGCGGTGAGCACGCCACGGAAGCCGACACGCATGGCATCCACAAACGTATCGCCTGCATCCAGGGCATCCGTGGCGAGCTTCACGAAGCGGTCCGCCTCCCCCGCCTCCAGCGGGCGGCGGAACGCGCGTGCCGCAAAGTTCTCCAAGACCTGTTTTGCGGTCGCCTTCGCATCTGCCGGGGCGATCTCGAAGCCGATCTGGCGGTTGTTGCGGAACTGCTTCCGCTTTGGATCGGCGGGATTGACGGGTGTATCACCAAATAATTCCTTCACACTGGGCGGTGGCCAGCTTTCGATGAGCGGTCCCTCCGCCTCCACCCACTGCAGCGCGAGTCCCACGCCGGTGTAGGTCTGGGCGCCGATGTTGTACACATTCTTGCCCTGGGCATCGTAGTTCGAATCGGAAGGCTGGATGACGAGGTGTTCATTCCCCTTGAGCATGGCGGTCAGTTCCACGACGCGGGGTTTGTCCGTCATGTCGAAGTAGCCGAGCAAACGCTTCTCGCGGAAGTTGTCTGCATACACCTTCATCACCACGGGGCGGCCCAGGCTCTGGTGCACATAACCGGAGATGCGCAGCCGGAACATGCCAGTGTTGCGGGGATTGAACTGACGAACCTCGGCAGGCGGATAGCCTTCGTTGAAATACACGATCGCATCCGGCAGTTCCTTCAGCACCTGGCGGTGCTTGTTTTTGGGGTTCACCTTGTCCGTGACGGTTCCGTCCGCGATCTCGAGATGCTTGCGCACATTGGACTCATCCTTGAAGAAGTACTGCTTCTTGCCGGGCTCAGGTGCGACCTGAAGGTTGATGGCTTCATCAAGAGCGACATCCGCGGCCTCGAGATACTTTTCAATTTGCAGGGTGGAGAGACGCAGCCCTTCCGCCACGGTGTCGAATCCGTGCAGCGGGGTGTCCTCCGGCAGGATGTCCTTGAGCGGAATCCTGATGCCGAGCAGATCCTGCACGGTGCGCTCGTACTCCACGCGGTTCAGCCGGCGGAGAATGGTGCGGCCGGTGGCGGTCTGCTGCGCCGCGTCTGTGGCATACAGGTCCTGCTTGATGGCATCCAGAAAGGGCGCGAGCGCGCTCGCTTCCGGACGCGGCTTCTTGGCTGGGGGCATCTCGCCTGACGCCACGCGGTCAAAGACCTTCACCCACTCATCGAAGTTCTCACGCCTGGCGGGATCCCATTTCAGCGTAGTCAGATCGAGCCCGCCTTTCTTCATCTCGGCATCGTGGCACTCGGCGCAATGCTGATCGACAAAACCGGTGACATTGGGCGCGGCCAGCAACGGAGCACCGCCCAAGACGAGGAATGCAAGAGCAGCGATGGCGATGGCCTGGGAAACGGCGGGGATCTGTGAGCGGGACGGCGAGGGCATTTTCCGGGCAGAGAAAGACAGGACAGGATACCCCCAAT
>JAEYUU010000506.1 GCA_023429545.1 Verrucomicrobiota bacterium | reverse complement strand
GGGAGGGGTGAACCAGTGCGACGGTAAGCGGTAAGCAGTGCGACGGACGGTGGGTGGTGGGTGTGGCCGCGTGCAGTGGTTCAACACAGAGACACGGAGACGCAGAGGAAACTTCGGAGACTGAGGGTGGAGGGCCTGGAAGCTCAAGGAGGTTGGGCTTCCAGCCTGACAGCGGGCGTTAGGCCTCCGGCCTGACGATTGCAGCGTCCATCCAGCACGGCGCCTCGAACCATGCACCCGCCCGCTGGGGGATTGCGATTTCGATGGAAACTGTTTGCGCCCGCTCGCGGCGTGAACACCCATGCGCAAGACCAAACTCATGAGCAAAGATGCCCTCGCCGAAATTCTTTCCCGCTACTCAGGGCAACCCAAAGGTCCGGTGCCTACTGCGGCAGACTGGCAGAAAGCAGAGGAACTGATAGGCAGACCCATTCCCACAGACTTCAAGACCATCTTGGAGCACACTGGTGGTGAAGTCATAGGACACTGCTGGATGAGGAATCCCGCTGAAAAAGACAATATCTACATTGCACTGTCCCATGCGGCGCTGATGCGATTGCAAGTGCTGGAGGGCGAAGTCGCGCTCGAAGAGTTTCGTATTGCTCTGTATCCTGAGACAGGAGGTTGGATTCAACTCGCCAGCATCGACAGAAACTGGCTGATGCTAAAACCCAAGGGTGATGATATCGCCGTTCTAAGTTTCAGCGGATGGGAAATCGTTGAGCCAGGCATGACCTTCGCGGAGTTGATGTGGGCCATGTTCAACGACCGCACACGATTTAACGAACTCGGTGCATCCAACTGGCATGATAGTGACCAGTTCTTTGGGAGGCCTTGAGGACTTACGCAACGGCATCACATGCGTGACAATGCCCCAGGTCATGGAGGGACCACGGAACGGTAGCCGGTGGTGAAGGGCTGTAATCAGGCCTCCCGCGAAGCGCATGTGCGTCAGGTTAACATAGGGAATCAAACAAGTGGGAATCGTCTCGTGATTCACCCGAGACATGGCAGGTGACGTGATCCCTTGAGGCACCAGCTTGCGCGAAGCGCTTTTGAGTGCGGCGAGTATCGCCGCTTTGGTGGGGAGCCCTGGCCGGAGGCAGGCATTGCGGAACGTTTGTGTTCACGATTCCCACCGGCTCCGCCCATCCTTATCGCAGCTCACCAGGCTATGACTTCCAGTTGGGTTGATATCTCCTGCTTTCGTGTGAGCCAACTCACCTCCCAAAGCGGTGATTCTCACCGCACTCAAAAGCGCTTCGCGCAAGGTGGCACCCATTTGCGATAGTTACTCTTGAAATCGAGAAGATGATGTCCCGAGACGTGCGAGTGGAGTCTTATCCTGAAGCGCATTCGCTTTGCGGGAACCGGACCACGCATGCATCAAAAAATCATGGCGTCCCGGAGGGCACGCCGGAAGGGCGTTGCCACATCCACCGCACCCTTTTCACCTTCACCCCAACTGCCCATACTCCTTCGCGGACGCCACGGCTTCTTTCCAATCCATCTGCATAGCATACCCGGCCTGGGCCATGAAGACGTCCAGTGGAATGCTGTACACGACACGGGGCCGGGCGCGGTCTTCGCAGTCGTCGTGGTGAAACAACACGGGCGCTCCGGGCTGGTCGTAGGTGGCAGACGCGTCCTGGCTGTCCTCAATGGGCTTCTTGCAGTGGTCGCAGATGGCGATGGGACAGTGTCTTCCTTCGATGCGTTGGATGGTGAATAGCATGGTGTATCAGGATTTAATGTTTGAATGATGTTGTCTGAAGTGAGTATGAGAGGGGAGTGGATCGCGGGAAGAGGCAACCCTTCTTCCGCCATCCCTCCGGGACAGGTGGCGAGTGGGTCTCGCCAAGGGGGGTGACGAAAGCGGCTTCAGTTCAGCCGGTGCACCAGCCCGGCCATTGTTTCCAGCTTGTCCTTGGCGTCGTAGATTTCGGCGCGCAGGTTGTCATAGTAGTCCTCCAGGAAGCGGTGGTCCTTCCAGTCCAGCAGGATGCTGTGGGCGGCGTGGACCATGAAGCAGTCCAGCTCCATCCAGTGCAGTGGTTTCGGTCGCGCGAGAGACGCGCACTTGCTGTGGTAGAAACGCACGGGACCATCGAGCTTGCGGTAGCCCGCGGTGCCGTGGCGATGCTTGTCGATGGGTTGCTTGCAGTGGTCACAGGAAATGATGGGATGGTGCCAGCCTTCCATTTGGATGATGGTGAACATAATGGGGTGTAGCAGTTTGTGATGATGATGTTTCTGTTTCAGATGTCGCTGTCGCTGTCGCTGTCGCTGATGATGAATGTGTCCTTCGGCGGCTACTGCAGGTGCATGGAAAGCGGACGGGCATCTCCCGGGGTGCTCCGGCGTCCCCGCCTCTTCCGCGGCGTGAAGAAATGCTCCGCGTATGGCACGCCCCGCAGCTCCTCTCTTGTGTGCAGGCCACCGCCGGGCGTGCGCAGTCCCTCCCAGTCGCACGTGACGACGAAGCCGGTCTGCTTGATGCGATCGAGCACGGACGTGCCGAGGTTCACGCTCAACTCCTGGGCGCTCAGATTCCCAAGGATGAGGGTGGGCAGGAGGGAGCCGTGCCGGTAGTCCAGCACATGTACCAGCGTGCGGTTCTCCCAATCAGAGGCACCGCGCTCCTGGATTTCATCCAGCACGAGAAAGGGTGTCTCGCGGAAGTGTTCCAGCACTTCGTCCTCGCTCATGCCATCCTTCCTCCCCCAGGTGCCGCGGAGGGCGCAGAAGAGGTCATGCGCGCGCGCATAGATGCCGGGGTCCAGCCGTTGCTTGCGCCGCTCATTCGCCAGCCACGTGGCCATCACCGTCTTGCCACGGCCCCGGTCGCCAATCAGCGCCACCATGCCGCCCTGCTCGAAGGTGGGCTGCAGCGCGAGTGCCTTCTCCATGGGCACGCCGCCGAACGACTTCAGATCCAGAATCGCCCGCGCAGGCCAGCAGCGCGGCCACGGCTCCAGCGGGCGTTTCGGCGGCGGCGGTGCCTTCTGCAGCAGGGGGAGCCCCTGTTTCTCGCGCATCAGGTTCTCTGCGATGGCCTGGTAGGTGAGGTCAGGGA
>JAEYUU010000176.1 GCA_023429545.1 Verrucomicrobiota bacterium | reverse complement strand
CTGCTACGCTATCTCGATGCGGAGACGATCAACTTCGCCGGTGCGCGCAAGCTCACCGCGCCCGCCGGTGCCGTGGTGCTGGTGGCGGACGAAACTGGCACGCCGCTCATCCACCTTATGCGGCAGGGCGAGCAGATGGTGTGCGTGGTGAATCTCGATCCCATCGTGGCGCAGTTCTACCTATCCGCATGGTTCCCGGTGCTGGTGCACAACGGTACCGCGCATCTCACGCATCGCGAGGAAGCACCGCCCGCCACCGTGCCGACCGGAGGCAGCCTGCGCGTGCCAGGACTGGCGGAGGGCGCTGCGGCAAAGGTGAAATCACCCTTCGGCACCGAAATTGCCTTCACTGGTCCAGACACGGGCGAGCTCTTGCAGAGCGGCTTCCATGAAATCACGCATCCGGGCGGCATGTGGTCCGCGGGATGTTCGCTCGTCTCGCCCCAAGAGTCATTATTACAGAATGATACACTCAAGGACACCGCGAAGCCCATTGCGAGCGGACAGTCACCCTCGTACTGGCTGCTCGTGCTGGGCGTGATCGTGGTGGCGGGAGAGTCAGTCCTTTATCACCGGAGGAAGGTAGGCTAGGCACGCATGGACTTCACCACCCTCTCCCCTCTCCTCTGGCTGCTCGTCCTCATGGGCGTTGGCGCCGGATTTTATCACTCGCTGGTAGACCGGCCGAGTGGCCTGCGCACCGCGTCCTTCGCGCTGCGTGTGCTGGGCATAATCCTTCTCGTGCTCGCGCTGTGCCAGCCCTTCGCCGGGGAAAAGAGCGACGAGGCGCACGTGGTCTTCATGGTGGACGTTTCGCAGTCCGTGGATTTGCCCGCTGCTAAAGATGCGCTCAACCAGGTGGAAGCGGGTGTGAAATCTCTGCGCAAGAACGACACCTCCTCCCTGTTCGCGGTCGCGGACGGTCTGCGCGAGAAGCCGCTCGAAGAATTCCGCACCATGCTGGACGCCTGGATGAAGGGCGTGGCGGACGATGCCTTCCGGGCGCACTCGCGGCTGGGCGACTCCATGCTGGCGGCGCGTCTGGCATTCCCTGCGGGCAAGACACGCCGATTGATTCTCTTCAGCGACGGTGTGGACACGGAGGAAGGTGTGGAATCTGCACTCACCCAGCTCAAAGCCGAGGGCGTGGATGTGCATTTCGTGCCGCTCAAGACCCTGAGCCAGCCGGAAGCGGTGCTTCTTGGGGTGGACAGCACCTCGCCCTTCGCCTTCCACGGTGAGGTGTTGCGGATTACTGCTCGTGCCGTGGCGAACCAGCCGATGAATGCCAAAGTCCGCCTACTCAACAAGGGCGTGGCCGTGCAGGAGAAATCAGTCGCGCTCAAGCCGGGTGAAGAGGCCAAGGTGTGGTTCGACACAGAGATGACAACGCCGGGCCCCAGCGTCTGGAGCACCGAGCTCGTGCCGGAGAAGGATCACTTCCCCATCAACAACCAGGCCACCACCACCATCACGGTGCGTGGCAAGCCTCGCGTGCTGATGCTGCATGAGGATGAGAAGAAGATGCGCGCCTTCACTCGCTCGCTCAAGGAGCAGGACTTCGACGTGGATCTGCGCGGCAAGCGCGGCCTGCCAGAGAGCATGGAGGAACTGCTCGCGTTTGATGCCATCATCCTCGCCAACCTCTCTGCCACAGACATGACCCCGCGTCAGATGACGCTTCTGCGCAGCTATGTGGCGGACTTCGGCGGGGGCCTGGTGATGCTGGGCAGTGAAAACAGCTTCGGCCTCGGCGGCTACTACAAGACGCCGGTGGAAGAAGTGCTGCCGCTCGTGTCGCGCTTTGAGAAGGAGAAGGAAAAGCCGTCCCTCGCCATGGTGCTGGTGATCGACAAATCTGGCTCCATGGAGGGAGTGCCCATTGCCCTGGCACGACAGGCGGCGAAGAGCGCGGCAGAGTTGCTCGGCCCGCAGGACCAGATTGCCGTGATTGGATTCGACAGCGACGCGCAGGTCATCTGCGAGATGACGCCTGCCTCTCAGCAGGGCACCATCCAGGCCTCGATTGACTCACTCGCGGCAGGTGGCGGCACCTTCATGTATCCCGGCATGGTGATGGGCAAGGAGATGCTGGAGCGCACGACCGCGAAGGTGAAGCACATGATCTGCCTCACGGACGGCCAGACAAATGAAGCGGATCACCTCGGGCTCACACAGCAGCTGGTGGATGCCGGCGTGACGGTCTCCACGGTGGGTCTCGGCGATGGCGCCGCGCGTGAACTGCTCCAGCAGATTGCCGAGGCGGGACGCGGTCGTTATTACGAGAGCAATGACCCGGCATCACTGCCGCAAATCTTCACCAAAGAAACCACGCAGGCCTCGAAGTCCGCCGTGCAGGAAGGCCTGTTCCAGCCCATCGAAATCACGGAGCATCCCATGCTGGCGGGCTTTCCAGCGGACAGCCTGCCCGTGGCGCTGGGTTATGTGATGACGGAAGCCAAGCCCGCCGCGCAAGTTCTCCTCGCAGCTGAGCAAGGTGACCCCCTGCTGGCCGTGGGACGTTTCGGTCTGGGCATTGGACTAGCCTATAC
>JAEYUU010000368.1 GCA_023429545.1 Verrucomicrobiota bacterium | reverse complement strand
GAGCGTGGGCTCCTGGCTCCTGGCCAGCGGCACCTCCCTCCGCCTGTTGCGAGGCATCACGCGCGCTGTCTCGATCGAGTTCAAGGCGAAGATAACCGCCAATCCGACGAAAGGTGCTGCTCTTGCCGTCCATGAAATGGGTCAAGGCGCCCTGCCGCATACCCTGTCCATTGTCTATACCGGGGAGACGCCCACGGAGTCACTCGCAGACAAGTATTGCCAGTTCACCGCTACCCTTGACCATAAGAACAACAGGTGGGTCGCCAGCCAGGTGGACGATCTGGTCGTTCCCCGCAATAACGCTTCGCCGCTCCCGGATAATGAAAAGCCGGAAGACGTGCGTGGCCTGGACAAAGCCCCCATCAAACATCCAAGAATCCATCTGGAGGTGCCCGGGCAGGGACTCGTCCGCGTAGAATTCGGTCCGGTGATGGTGGCCCCAACGCTGACACGTTTCATCCTTCCCTGGGAGCTGATTCCCGGAGCCTTTGTTGAGGTCATCGGCGGCGGTAATGCCAATGTTCTGCGGGCACGGGCTGTGCCGCAGCATCCCTTCGCTTTCGTTCACTATGGGGCTGATACCAAGGTGGACTCCATCGTTTTTTCCGATGGCAGCCGTGCGCCGAAAATCCACGACGGCAGCGGCGCGGGTACGGCAGGTGCCACGACACAAGGCTTCTGGAAGATGAAGGTCGAGGCCAGTCAACCCGACGCCATCAAACCGGAGGCTGCCCCCGCCGAATCGCACAACCGAAAAATCCTGGCGGAAGTCATCGGCGTGGAAGTCGTCGAGGCAAGGCTGGTTAACGCAAGGACCGGTCTGCGTGAGCCCCCCTCCCTCACGGGAGAAATCCGGATTTCGCTGGGCTCCGTGGTGGGCGACTTCCAATGGCAGTTGAGTGCCCGCGCCACCAGCAAGTACCTGGACATTCACCCGAAGATCGCGCCGCGCGGATATATGGATCTTGAACCCGGAGACTGTGTGGTGTTCACAGCCGCCTACGACATGGACAACGGTCGCTTGAAAGTCCTCAAGGAGAATCCGGTGAACGAATCCGACTTCCGCTGCGGTCTGCTCGGCCAGTTGACCGCCGTTGCCTCCAGTGCAGAGGCCTTGGTTCTCGGAAGTGATGCCTATCTTCCCGCCTCAGTATCCACCCAGCAGGGGCGGCGGCGGGACATTAATCTCTATGCCGAGTCCAAGGTCCCGGCGGATGGCTTCGCCTGCGTGGCGGCCACGCCCATCATCCTGGTGCGCAACCTCATTGAGGAGACTAGTGTCACCATGCTAGCATCTCGCGACGCGGTACCATCTGCCACGGAACAGGTGATGGTCTCTGACAACATTGTGCGCTGGAAAGGCTGGAGCCTGGTCGTCGAACAACCTGGCAACCCGGATGAGACGCGCGTGGGCACCATTGACAAAACTTATCGGGTCGAAGTGACTCTGCCTCCGCAACGTGAAGCGGGCGGCAAGCCCTGGGAGCTGCCTTTACCTGCACTGCGCTTGGGACGGCGCCGGCCTTGGGAGGCGCAGCCTCCGGAGCCCCGCCGATATGTCTTCCGCGTGCGTCGCACAGACATCGCCGGCAATCATGGACTCGACGAGCCGATCCCTGGCGCTAAGAACACCGACGCGCTGCACGTGCCACCTCCGTACCGGCGCCACGAGCCACCCGTGGCGCCTTTGTTCGCACGACAGCTTGTGGATGAGCCTAACGAACTCTTGGTGGCCGTGCCGAAGGTGGAGGACAACACCGCCACACCGGTGCGCCTGCTGATCGTGACCGACCCGATCAAGAACCCCCGGGCCAACGGGCAGACCATCAGGGCGAACGACAACCCTTGGGGCGACCAAACGGTCACCACCCCGGACCGTGCTTATTTGCTTCCACCACCCATCGGGGCGGAAGCTGCCACTACCGCCCATGGCATGCTGGACGACGCCAAGGCCACCTATGACGTCGACGCGGAAACATTGCTGGCCTACCATGACCGCTCCATGGAGGCTCCTGAGGGCGCTGCCGCCGAAGCGCGCCAATGGTACGACGGCACCCTGGCCTACACGGATAGATGGCTGTCAAAGCAATCGAGAAAAATGTTGCATTGCTGGAATTATTTCCCGGACCCCTCGGTGTCATCGGTGCTGCTTTCCCTCGCCGACTTTGACCTGCAGGAACTGCCCGGAAAACGACCCCTGGTGCAGACACTACATTTCCACGTAGATGAAAAGGCTCCGCCGCCCCTGCTATGGTCCCCGGCGGCCTTGCATCTGCAGTCCCTGGAGGGCGTCGCGCCGGTGCGGAGCGCCCCTGGCATCACCATCGAACCCCAGACTCATCTCGTTCCCGGTCACACTTTCGGCGGGCGGGTGGCCACAGCCTCCCTGCCCGCAGGCAGGCGCTGCTTTGCCATTGTCAAACAGGCGGACATGATCGATCCCTGGATGCGCATCGAGCTGGTGCACGCGGTGACCGCGCCCACGCTGCGGCCTGAATGGAATCCTGCCACGCTGCAGTCTCCTGAACGCCCGGAAGGCGACACCAGCCAGGTGGTGGAAGCCATCGTCAATGTGGATGTGCCCAGCACCGGGGAAATGCGCGTGATTGCCTGGTGGAATCAGCACTGGGATGAGGCCTCCGTGGAGGAAAACCTCCGACCCGCCCGCCTGGCGGTGATCCATGACGCCACCACCATCCTGCAGGACATGATTGACATCATTGAACCCGGCGCCGGCTATGGCTCCGACGCGATCGTCCGCTTTGAAGATGCGAGCAGAACCATGCCTGTCGAGTACGCCTTCAACGATGCTGAGCGTCCCGTCTTGGAACCTGTGTTCAAGGAGGGGCGGCTGCAGGATCTGCGGGTGCGCAAGGGTGGTGTCCTGAAACGTGACCAGCCCCTGCGTCTGCGCATCCTGCGAAGGCCGCCGCTGAGCCATTTTGCTTACGCTAAAGCCACGGTGGGAAACGA
>JAEYUU010000308.1 GCA_023429545.1 Verrucomicrobiota bacterium | reverse complement strand
CTCATCGTGGGCGTGGAGTGCGGCGGCAGCGATGGCTTCTCCGGCATCTCCGCCAATCCCGCGATCGGACACACCGCCGACCTGCTGGTCGCTCTCGGGGGTACCGCGGCACTTTCCGAGTTCCCCGAACTGTGCGGCATCGAGCAGGAACTCAGCAACCGCTGCGTCACCGCGACGTTGGCCGATCGCTTTGTGCAACTCATGCGCTCCTATCAGCGCGCCGCCGAAGCCTGCGGCAGCGGCTTCGATGCGAATCCTTCCCCCGGCAACATCCGCGACGGCTTGATCACCGATGCCATCAAGTCCGCTGGCGCCGCGAAGAAAGGCGGCACCTCACCCGTGACCGATGTGTTGGACTATCCCGAGCCCATCACCAAGCCCGGCCTCGCACTCGTCTGCACTCCCGGCAACGATGTAGAAAGCACCACCGCCCTCGCCGGCGCTGGCTGCACCGTGATGCTCTTCACCACCGGTCTCGGCACGCCCACGGGCAATCCCATCTGCCCCACCCTGAAGATCTCCACCAACAGCGAACTCGCCCTCCGCATGGGAGACGTGATCGACTACGATGCGGGTCCGATCATCACGGGAAAGAAGACCGTGGAACAGGCTGGGGAGGAGTTGCTGGATCTGACCATCGCTACCGCGAGTGGTGAATACATGCCCAAGGCTGTAGCGCTGGGAGAAGATGATTTCCTGCCGTGGAAGCGGGGGGTGTCGTTGTAGAAGGTCGATTAGCCTTCACGCGGCTTTGTGGATATCAATTTTGAGTCGAGCACCTTCTTCTCGCTGAGCTTGTAAATAACATCCACCTCGTACCACACCGGCACCTTGTCGCCTGTTTCCTTCACGATGTCGCCGCTTACCGGAATCAAGAGGGTATCCGTATTCAGCCAGCGGGTGGGCCGCTGAAATACGCAACGGTAGGATTCTTTGGCCCCCAGCAGCTTGAACGCTGCATCGGTGGCGGATGGCAGATCTATCTCACGGAGGCCCGATGCGTCCGCACGGAAAACGCGCGTGTTCGTGGAGCGCTTGGTGTCACGTGTCATCAGCGCGAATTTCCTGGAGTCGGGTGACCAGACAACGGCAGCAGTGTTCGCCTCTGCTAGTGCAGAACCAGCATATCCTCCGACGGTTGCTGTGGCAGCAACCTTGCCCGTCGCCGTGGCCACCAATTCCATGGAGGTGGCTTCACCAGATTTTGGCCTTTTTCTCACACGCAGGTAGAATGTTCCGTCAGGAGACTTGCCATTGGGGAGTTCGACAACGGTCACTTCCACTGCAGAGCAGACGGTAGAACAGATGAGCGCGGCAACGAGGCCGCTGAGAAAGGAACGCCTTGCTGCAAGGCGGAGGAAGGATCGCGACATGGGGGACGCCGATTGTCTTGGCTCTACAGAAGCAAATCAGATCGCTTTCATGAACTCAATCCAAATATCAGGTCATGGCGGAAACACTTTCCCGTCTACTCCGACCTCGACGACGATTCTGTTTTCTGCGCCGCCAGCATCAGGCCGTTCTGATGGAGGATGAACTCCTTCACCTTACCATCCTTACCACGCTTGAATTCCAGTTCCACGCGGATCGCCTTGCAGAAAAAACGATCAGGCTTCCCCTCTACCGGAAAGTAAGCGAACTCGGGCTGCTCCCCCAACATGCCGAGAAGATTACTGGCGCGGGGGTTGATCTTGATGATGAAGTCCACCAGCCCCAGCTTGTAGTGACCGGCGAGCTGGCCGAGCTGCTCACGTGTGGCCTCCCCTTCCTTGGGTTCGATGAAGCGTTTGCCCGAGAGCTTCGTGCCGCGTTGCTTGAGCGTGACGGCGGAGACAGTGCCTTTCTCATCGCGCTGGAATTCGAACGTCGCGTCCACCGAGGGTTCGCGGAAGGTGTCGCGTGCTGCGGGAGCGACATCGCCCCACTTCTGATCCGCGAGCCTGGCCTGTAGCTTTCCCCGTTCAATGCGGAACCGCATGACTCCCAGGCCGGAGAAATCAAAGGTGCCCACGTAGTCTTCCAACTTGGTTCCCTCCGCCAGCGCCTGCTCCCGGAAGCAGGGCTGGGGCTTCATCTCGCGCCACAGGAACTGCCGGACGGCAAGCTCCGCCACCCCCGCCGTCGAGAATCCTCCAATGGGCGACGAGGAGTTCGACAAGACAACAATGGTGACCTTTTGATCCGGAAAACGCCGCAGCTCGCTCGTGAATCCATTCAGCCCGCCGTTGTGCCACATGCTTTTCAGCCCGCGCACTTCGGCAACCACCCAGCCGTAGGCATAGTTGCCGTCAAAGGTGTCGTCTTTGGGGGCATCGGGATAGGTCTTTAGCGGAGTGTGTGCCTTCTTGAGTGATTCCGGTTTGAGCACGCGCCCATGAAACACTGCCTCGTTCCAGCGGAAGAGGTCTCCCACGGTGGAATAGAGTTCCCCTGCCCCACCTGCCTGGCTCATGTGCCAGTCCACGGCGGGCTTCCACCCGCCACCCTGTTCCTTGCCGACAGACGCATAACCCTTAGCTTCGTGAGCGAGGCCCAGACCGGGACGGTGCGCGCCGGTGGATTTCATTCCTTCCTTGTCAAAAACTCGCTCCTTCAGCAGGTCCACGTAAGGCTTGCCCTGCACCTGATGGACAATCTCGCCTGCGAGGAAGTATCCCGAGTTGCAGTAGAGATGCGAAGAACCGGGGCCGAACGTGGGAGGCACATCACGAAAGGAAGCGATGACCTGTGCGGGCGAGACCCGCTTCGTCACCTGCTTCATGAAGCCCGGCAGCGCGGTGAAATTGTAAATGCCCGAGGTGTGCGTGAGCAGGTGATGCAGGGTGATCTTTGCTCCGCGTGGAAAGTCCGGGTAGTATTTTTCCAGTGTGTCCGTGACCTTCAACTTCCCATCCTCTTCACTCAGGAGGACCGCCGAGGCAGTGAACTGTTTCGTCACGGAGCCGATGCGAAACTTCGTATCCGGGGTGATGAGCTTCTTGGCTTTGAGATCCTCCGCGCCATATCCGCGCTCATAGACCATCTTGCCATCGCGAGAGACGAGCACGGCAAAGCCCGGGCCATCCGGCTTCACGGCGTTCTTCAGGATGCGATCGAGGATGGCCTCGGGTGTGGGGAACTCCGGCTTGGTGTCCGCGCCCGATTTTGCGAGGAGTTCCGCCGCCTCCTCGCGAC
>JAEYUU010000292.1 GCA_023429545.1 Verrucomicrobiota bacterium | reverse complement strand
CACGGGACGCGCTGGCACTGCTGCTCGCCAACTGCTCCACAATTTCATCCACCCTGCCGAAGCGGATGGCGCGGTCAATAAGATAGCGCCTCGTGATGGCGGCATGCAACGGATCGTCGCTGCCCGTCGCTCCCTCGGCCACCCACACATCAAGACCCCTTTCGTAGGCACCCAGGATGGTTTCTCTCACACAGGCGTGCAGGTGCAGCCCGGCGATGACCACTGTATCAAATGCGCCCGCCGCAAGATGCTCCGCCAGGGCCGGCTTCGTGAAAGGGCTGAATCCCGTCTTGTGAACGATGACTTCACCCGTTGCGGGCGACAGTTCCTGCGGCGGTGCATGACCTGGAGTGCCCACCTCGCAGCGCCAGCGTTCAGCAGCTTTCCAATGAGGCATGCGCTCATCGGCGTCACGAGTCACGCTCGTCCAAATATGAATGACGGAAATGCTGCGTGCGCGGCATGCTTCGAGCAGGAATTTGCATGCACTGATGATGCTCCCGGAAGAAGGCTCCAGGCCTGGTGAGGCGAGGTAGTCCTGCTGGAGATCCACTAGCAGAAGAACTGGCTTCATGGTCAGGACAGTTCTCCGGCACGTTTGGCCCGGATCGCAGCGGCCTTCGCGATGAGCTCCGTCATTTTTCTGGTGCCAGCGAGTCTGCCTCCCGCCCTCATGACATCTTTGGTGCGCCATCCATCGCGCCACACCTGCTGTATGCCCTGTTCGACAGCGTGGGCCGCCTCCACCAGGCCAAAGCTGTGCCGCAGCATCATGGCGAGGGAAAGAATCTGGCCTACCGGGCTTGCTTCGTCCTTGCCAGCGATGTCGTAAGCGGCGCCGTGATTCGTCTGGTACACTCCGTGACCCTGCGGAGAGAAGTTTCCTGAGAATGACATGGCTCGCGAGCCAAGCAGCGCAGCCGCCAGATCCGCAAGGATGTCGCCGCACATGTTGGGCGCGGCGATCACATCAAACGAAAGCGGCTTGCTGATGAGTTGGTACGCCATGAGATCCACATCGACCATCCGGCAGGCTATTCCGTGGGTCTTTGCCACTTCATGCGCGCATCTTTGCCACATGGCGCTGATGGAAGGCACGCCGTGCTGCTTGCAAACCACGGTCAGGTCACCCCGTCGCGTGGCGGCCAGACGGGCGGCGGCGTTGAGGAATCGCAACACCTCAGACTCACGGTACGTGAATTCGTGGCGTGTCACCGCTTCACCATTCTCATCGAAGTCCGTGTGGGGCAGCCCTTGGTACAGGCCGGAGATGTTCTCCCGTGCAACCAACAAATCCAGACCCTGCAAAAGCTCGCCCTTCACCGGGGATGCTTCGGGCAGTGCGTTGCCGATCTGAATCGGGCTGATCTTGAAGAACAAATCAAACTGCCGACGAAGGTCATACACGTACCGGCTGCCACCCGGCCCGTTGAGGATGGTGCCTGACTGGTCAAACACTCCCTGGCAGAAGGCGATGACATCGTCTGAAAGGGGCGTTCCCGATATTCTTTCAGCATCACAGCCGATGTGGCCACCCGTAGTTATTGATGGCTTGATCCCTGTGCCGTGGCTGACCGCTTCGAGCACCTCCAGTGCTGCGCGCGTGATCTCCGGTCCGATGCCTTCGCCCGGCAATACCCCAATCACGGGAGTATCCGAATGCCTGGGGCGTGGAGAGTCCGTCAGCGCATCAATCCAGCCATCGGGCAACGACTGCACCGCCGACATCGGGTGCGAAACATAGAATCCTGCCGGGGGAGAGACTGAAGACATCAGGATGCGCTGTGGGGTGGCAAGCCATGCTAGTGCAGTTCTTTGGGTAGACAACTTTCAACGAGCCGGAATCTCCGGGCACGATGGAGCGCACGGCCCGCTGCCTCAGGCGTTCCAGTTCTTCATCCGCCCCAGCCACTGGTTGAGCGAAGTCATTTCCGCCGGAAGTTCATTCCAGCCCTTCCAGATGTAGTTGGTGGCGATCCCGTACAGCAGGAAATCCGCATACACGGGCCTGTCGCCCAGAAGGAACGGCTTGTGACGCAGCATCGCATTGAATCTCGCAAAGTGCTTTGCTGCGCCGGCACGCAGGTCATCGAGCGAGGCTTTCCACTGGTCCAGACATCCACGGCCAAACTTTCTTTCCTTGTGCCGCTGTACCATCAAGCGGCCAACGGGGTCCTCAATCGAGGGCACGTAGGATACGTCGGTGCAGCGGAAGGTGGCACCCTCCACTTCGTCATCGAGATAGGCGATGAGGATGTCATGCAGCCCCGCGTGCTCTTCCGGAAACAGTGTTTCTCCGGCGAAGGTCTTGTCCACGTAGCGCGCGACGTCGTTGCTCTCCGCCGTGCTCTCGTAGATGACCTTGCCGTCATGCACCAGCATGGGGACCTGATAATATTTCCCACCGCTGGCCTCAATTACGGCGCGACGGTCCCAATTGGGAACATCCACAATGTCAGAGGCCACGCCATACGCCTCCAGAAGGCGTTTGATGGGCAGGCAGTACGGGCTGTGGGGGAGATCGTAGAGCGTCAGCGTCGAACTCATGACTGGCTTAGGCAACGTGAGCGCCCGGACGGAAGAGTCCCACCATGACGCCCTGAATGGACAATTCGCGAACGGGGATGAGGTCCGGATACGCCGGATTTTCTGCGCGCAGGAAGGGACGGCCCTTGTCGATGAGATAGCGCTTCAAGGTTGTTTCACCGTCCATGAGGGCGGCAACGATGTCGCGGGGCTTGGGTTCCTTTTGTTCGAGAATGACGAAGTCGCCGTGGCAGATGTGCGCGCCGATCATGGAATCTCCGCGCACCTTCAAGGCGAAGGGCTTGGCATTGGGCCGCAGGCCCAGAGTAGCCATGTCCATGCTCAGCTTGCCGTCGCTGAATTGTGGGTTGTCCGCCGTGAAGCCCGCGGGAATCAGGCCGTAGAAGGGGATGTCCACGTTGTCGCGCTCCATGTCCTCCGGGAAGACCACGGCGCGTGCCTTGCCTGCCAGGCGGCGAATGGCGCCCTTGCGTTCCAGAGCCTTCAGGTGGCTCATGGCTGCGGTCTGGCTGGCAAATCCGAAGTGCTGCTGGATGTCCCGGGTGCTGGGCATCACCCCATGCGTACGCTGGTACGTGCGCAAAAATCCGACGAGTTCCTGTTGACGATCGGTAAGCATGAGGCGCATTTGAACACTGTTCAAGCAATCAGGCAAGAGAAATCTATTTTGCCTGTATGCTCACCCTGAGGATATTTACGCCATGCCCGCCCCCGCTCAGTGTTTGATTTTTCTCTTTGTATTTTGCAGCGCAACCCTTTTCGCCCAAGAATCCAAGCCCTCTTCCGCACCTGTGCCCGAGTCCAAGCTGGCTCCTGCGCCGGCTGCGGCGGCATCCAAGGATCAGCCGAAAAAAGAAGAGCCTCCCGCCAAGCAGCCGGATGCCAAAAAGCCTGCTGATGCCGCCCAGCTTGGGCTGCCAGATCAGGTCAAGACCGGCACCCTCCCGCCAAACAACGTCACCATCTCTGAACTGGCCGCACAGGCCTTTGGCCGCAAGGACTGGGAGACCGCGCGGAAATACTATGAGCAGATGCTCCGCGAGGATCCGCTGAATGCGCTCACCCACGCGAACCTCGGTGCGGTGGAGCAGCAGGCGGGCCGGTTGAAGGAGGCGCAGGCGCTTTTCAGCAGGGCCGTCTCCATCAATCCTGATCTGCAGCAGACGTGGGTGGCTCTCGGACTCGTGAGCTATGAAAAGGGCGACCTGTATTATGCATTGCATGCCATCGGCCGGGCCATCCATGAGGATCCCACCGATGCGCGGGCGCACAACTACCTTGCTGCTGTGTCGAAAAAACTCGGCTGGCTGGATGCTGCCGAGGCCGAGTTGCTGCGTGCCATCGAACTCGATCCGAACTACGGCAATGCACACTTCAACCTTTGCCTCATGTACCTGGAGCGCAAACCCCCAGCGCTGGAACTGGCAAAGCGGCACTATGAAAAAGCCGTGGCCCTCGGCGCCGCCCGGGATGAGTTGGTGGAGGAGAAGCTGAAGGAGTGAGCCTGGCGAGGGGGGGATTTGCCCTCGCCTCAGTAATTCTTGTAACATGGCGGAAGTTGACCCGTAGCTACTGCTATGAACACGCCTACCCGCCGCGACTTCATCCTCCAAGGACTCACCGCCGCCGGTGGCGCTCTGATTGGTAACCAGGCTTTTGCCGAGGCCAGCGCCGCAGCTCCTAAGTTGCCCGCCTCCGAGACAATTGTCACCACGCTCTACAAGTCCCTCAATGAAGCCCAGCGCACGGAGTTGTGCTTTCCGTATGAGCACAAGCTGCGGGGAAAGGTGGACAACAACTGGCACATCACCCCCAAGCGCATCGACCAGGTGCTGGACAAGGATCAGCAGGCCATGGTCCGGGAGGCCTTCGACAAACTCCACAGTGATGAATATAAGAGCAAGGTGTGGGAGCAGTTCGACGCGGACAACCGAGGTGACGGAGGCTTCGGCAGCGCCAGCATCGCGCTCTTCGGCGAACCAGGCGCGGGCAAGTTCCAGTTCGTGCTGACCGGCAGGCATTGCACGCGCCGCGCGGACGGCGACAGCCTGGAGGGCACGGCTTTCGGTGGGCCCATCTTCTACGGACACGCCGCCAAGTCCTTCAATGAAACCGCCGACCATCCCGGCAATGTCTACTGGTACCAGGCGAAGCGCGCCAATGAGGTCTTTGCCGCGCTCGATGGAAAGCAGCGTGAGCTGGCACTCGTCGACAACCTTCGTGGCGAGCAGGGAAACAACACCG
>JAEYUU010000252.1 GCA_023429545.1 Verrucomicrobiota bacterium | reverse complement strand
CTCATGAATCTGCGCGTCAGGTGCTTTGGAAACACACATGCTCAGGGCGAGGAACAAACGCGCGGTTTCCGGCATGCGGTCGCGACGGGTGTAGAGCATGTTTGCATAGGCGGGCTCGGCCTTGCCGGCACGGGCGAGGGTATAGAGCGCGAGCGCGGCATCATTGAGATGATTCCCTTCCTTCGTGTTTGCGAGATCCAGTTCACGAAGCTGCTTGCTCATCCAGGCGGTGAGGTTGTCCAGCGAAGTCTGCGGGATCGCGACACCCCATTCCTTTGCCTTGAAGAGGCAGTGGCCACCGTAGGCGCTGGCCCACAGTTCGGCGGTTTCTCCACCGGGCCAGTAGGCCAGACCGCCGTCGTCCGTCTGCATCTGCAGGATGCGGTTCACGCCATGCACGATGGCATTGCGCACCTTGTCCTTCTGCAGGAGATCGGGGAACATCGGCTCATACTTGCTGAGCGCGAGCCAGGGCAAAGTGGCGCTGGTGGTCTGCTCGACACAGCCGTAAGGATACTCCAGCAGGAACTCCAATGCGTCACGTGCCTCGCTGAGGCGGGACTGGCTGAAGTCGATGCGCAGTTCGCCCTCGCTCTCCAGCAACTGGGGGTTCACACCCTTCAGCAGATCCTGGCTGGCGCTCGCGCTGGTGAGTTGCAGGTAGCGCACCTCACGCAGGGCGGGCACGGGGTGATGAACATCGAACCTTGATTCCACGGCATCGCCCAGAGCCTTCGCATCACTCCACTCCGTCGTCTTCGCCTGCCATTTCCAGACAGTCGGGCCATTCTTCACGAAGCGGACGGGGAAGGCGAGTGAGGTCGTTTCACCCGCTTTCAGCGTAATCACGCGACGCTCGGACTTGCCGTCATTCAGCGTGGTGCGGTTCTTCAGGCCGATGAGCGCAAAGGGACGTTCCTCGGTGATGAGCCTCGCAGTGTCGTCGAGTTGCAGTTCCACTTCCACCTGGCCGCTGTGTGTCGTGGTATTGTGTACCACGGCCTTCACCAGGATCTCATCTCCCACATGGGCGAAGCGCGGCACCACCGGCTCCACCATGAGCGGTTTGTTCACCACGAACTCCGATTCGCCCGTGCCGAAGCGGTCGCCGTCCTTGCTGGCAATCGCCATGACACGGTACCGTGTAAGGCTGTCCGGCGCGTTGAAGGTGGTGGTCACGCGTCCATCCTTGTCCGTGATGAGCGCGGCCTGCCACACGGCGGTGGCCACGAAGTTTTTCCGCAGCGCCATGTCGGCCCCGGCTTCCTCATCGCCGCCACCCACCATGATGCCCTTGTTGCCACGATAGCGATCCGCCATCTTCTCCGTGAGCAGGGCGTCGAGCGTGGTGTAGTTCGAAACGAAGAGTGCCTTCGCCGCGTGGAAGAACTCAAACGGCATGGGAGTCTCATAGGCCATGAGGCTGAGCACGCCTTCATCCACCGCGTAAAGGGTGATCTCAGTGCCCTCGACGGGCTTGCCCGCGGCGTCCTTGACGACAGCGCTGAGCGTCTGCTGGCCATTGGGCAGCACGGATTCCTGGGCGGCAGTCGCTTCCACAAAGAGCGTCTTGGTATCGCTCACCACGGCGATCTCGCAGTAGCCTACCTTGTACTCCGGCATCTTGTCGGCCTGCGGGCTCTGGTCAGCCCCGCGGATCACGATCACGGAAATGTACGCATTAGGCGCGTCTTCATCCGTGATGGGAACCTTGATGACCGGATTCTCCGGCGACACGGGAGCAAGGAACTGGCGGTGGATGCGATTGCGCTCGACCGTCACGAGCGCGGTGCCAGCAATGGGTGACTTCACCACCACGCTCACTTCTTCACCCGGCTTCGCAGTGGTCTTGTCCGGCTGCAGGGTGATGCGCGCGCCATCTTCCGAGGCCCAGGGGAAACCCTTTCCACCCAGCACATAGAAGGGCAGGCGGGTCAGCACGGTCTTGCCAGCGGCATCCGTTGCCGTCGAAGTGAGGAAATACGTGCCGCCCGCTTTTGGCGTGAACTTCAGTTCCGAGGCAGCCGCGCCTCCATTCTGGCTCTTGAGCTCTACACGGGACTTCAGTTCCTCCACCAGGACGCTCTGGTTCTTTGTGGTCATGGCGCCACCGGCACCCTGCACGCGCACGGTGTTCCACTCCTGGCGCTCGATCTTCACCTCCACGGGCACCGGAGCCGTGAAGCCCTTGCCCTGCGGCGTGATGGCCACGAGGTCGATGCCGAATTCCTTGCCCACGCTGCCATACCAACTGCCCGTCTTCGCACCGACGATGAAATCTGCGCCGGGAATCTGGAACTCGGTATTCGCGGCGATGGTCTGCTGGTTCACATCGGTGACGTCCGCATAAACGGAGATGGTCTGCGGCAGCGCCTCCTTGTGTGCAGGGGGAGGCGGCAGCTCGATGGTCGCAGTGCCGTTGTCATTCAGCGTGAGCTCGCCATGGGCGCCCCAGCTGGTGGATTCCTCCTCATCGGAGGCAGTTTCGTCGTCACGATCCTTTCCGTAGTGCCACCACACCGGGGCATCACCAAAGTGGAAATCAGCAAACTCATCTGGCGGCTGGTATTCGGTGGAAAGGTTTGCGCTCCACGTGGCCTTGGCGGAGGACAGAGCCTTGCCCATGTAGTAGTTCGCCTTGAGCGGCACCTTGATGCGATCCTTTCCGGCCTGGAATTTTTCTCCATCAAGCTTCACTTCAAAGGTGTTGGGCTTGTACTCGTCCACACGCAGGGCGAGGTTCACCAGCGCTCCGGAGTCATATTCATCCTCGCCCTCCTTGGGTTCACGGAAGCGGATGTTCAGGCTGTACCAGCCCACGACGCCATCTGGCAGGGCAATCTGGTCGCTCCAGGTGCCATTGGCCGTGAAAGTAATTTCTTTGGACATCACTTCGCGATTCCGCGGATCCGTCATGGTGAGCTTGGCCTTCGCGGGCTGACCGATGGAGAGAGCATCACCAGTGCGCACGCGGGTGATGGCTTTCACGTTCGCGGTCTCACCGGGCTTGTACACCGGGCGGTCGGAGAAGATGAAGGTCTCGTTCTTCGGCTTCCACGCATCACCCCAGCCGACATTGATGTCATGACCCCAGAGGCCGATGCGGTTTTGCCGGCCACTGCAGGTGACGGCGGTGCAGTCATCGCCACGCTTCGCGAGCACCCACGCGGCGCGCTCGCTCGGTACGACGGCCATGCCTTTGTCATCCGTCTGCGCGCTCTTGAGGAAGCCGCGTTCTTCATCCGCAAAGGTGAGCTGAATGCCCGGCAGCGCCTGGCCCGTCTTCAGCGAGAAGGCATATACGAGAGCTTCGGCTCCCGTGTTCTTCACCAGCAGGCCGATGTCCGTGAACTCCACGACGCTGCGGTTCAGGATGGCTCCGGCAGGAGCGCCATCCTGCGGTGTGGCTTCGATCTCGAGGAAGAGCGGCGCGGCGGCGGTCTGGCCAAGCACTTCGTGCCAGTTGATCTGGTGCAGGGAACCTTTCTCAAGGGCCTGCGTATTGGTGATCACTTTTTCAAACACCACCTTGCCCGGCAATTGCTCGAAGGGCGTGAGACGTTCGCGTGCGGGCTTCTTGTTCTTATCGCTGTAGTCGAAGTTCTCGTACTCCTTGTCATAGAGCGTGCGGGCCAGGAGGAGGTCGCCGTCGCTGAGCTGCTTCGCGCGGATGCGCATCTCCTTGAAGTTCGCGGCATATATGTCGAGCAGGGCCTTGCCGGAGGAAAGTTGGGTGCTGGCGCCGGCACTGGTGGAGACAAACACGTGGCTCGCCTTGAAGGTCACCGTCTGGCGCACGGCATTCTCCAGCGGCAGTTCATCCGCGCCGGGCAGGCCACTGTTCACCGTGACCGTATAAGGGGTGTCCAGCGCGAAGCTCCCCTCAATCTCGATTGAGGTCCAGCCCAGGTTCACCTTCATGTCAGCGACCGATGGCTCGACGATCACGTACTTTGTCGCTTCCTGGCGCACCTTTTCCAGCTCCGCTTCGGAGAGGTTCCCGTTGCGCAGGGATTTGTTGAAGTTCAGCCGGATGGCGTGCGGTCCGTCGAAATGGTTCTCCGTCGCCACATCCTTGAAGGCAAGGACCTGCACGGAACCCCATTCATAGCGGGCCTCTTCTCCCAGGATGGCATTTCCACCGGCGTTGGTGAAGTCCGCAGGCATGACCAGCGTCCAGTCCACGCCGGGTGGCAGCGGATCCACGGACTGCACAATTAGCGCATTGGGGCGGGCGGCGTCCTCCTTGGCGGCGGGCTTCACACCACGGGCTTGCTCATCCCAGGTGGGGACAAGGTCCGTGCCATAGCGCTTTTTGAAGTCCTTGCCCGTGGCGAGACGCACCTTGGCCGGGATGGACTGCGTACCGAAGCGGCTTACGAAATGGAACTGCCTCCCGGCGGCGGCAGGGTCCACGCTGTCGGAGAACTGCAGGAGAAACACGGGCGTTCGGCGCGCGGAGTCACCATAGCTGTAGGGGTACTCTTTGTAGTCATCCGCCACGCGGAAGGCCTCGGTTTCATACTCGCCCAGTTCTTCCACCGGCACCGCCTTGCCTGAGGCATCCTTAAGGCCCTTGCGCAGGGCAAAGGAATAGGTCGTGCCCATGACGGGCGCCTTCGTGAAATGAAACTGCCCGCCGCGGGTGCTGGTCCACTTGAATTCACCCTCCACGGCCGGATCCGACACCAGTGGGGAGATTTTCTCCACGGTGCCGACTTTCTCCTTCCCGACCATCGCGTTCTCGAATCGCAGATCCAGGGTGCTGGAGGGAACGAGCGTTTCGTTTTCAACGACGAGTTCAGCAGCGGGCGCAGGGGGAGCGCTCGCAAGGAGGATGAGACCCAGCAGTGCTGGGAGGGCGGCACAGAGTTTCATGGAAGAGAGTTGCTTGGAGGCAGCATAGCAGCGCCTGCGTCAGACGACGAGGAGCGCTTGTGACTTCTTTATGACAGTGTTGTTGCGAATTCGTTCCCTGTGACAGCAAATGATGAATTTCGCTTGAGCCGGGGCGGTGAACAGGGCAGAACCGGCGGATGCACCGGGTGTGTGTCTATTGTGGCTCGAATTCTGGGAATGACACCTCCTTTGGGGTGGCAGCGAGGGCAGTTGGTCTCGAACTGGCGGCTCAGGGCATGGGCCTGGTGTACGGCGGCGGCAGCGTGGGGCTGATGGGGACCGTGGCAGACGCGGTGCTGGCCGGAGGAGGGGAGGTCATTGGCGTCATCCCACGGAAGCTGGTCGAACTGGAAAAGGAGCACCGCGGCCTGACCAAGCTCATTGAGGTAAACACCATGCACGAACGGAAGCGGCTCATGATGGAGCACGCGGATGGCTTCCTGGTGCTGCCCGGCGGGTATGGCACGCTGGAGGAGTTGTTCGAGGTGATTGCATGGTTGCAGCTCGGCTTCCACCACAAGCCGGTCGGCCTGCTGAATGTGGACGGCTTTTACGATCTGATGCTGGCCCAACTCGACCACATGGCCGCCAAAGGCCTGCTCAAGTCCGAGCACCGTGCCATGCTTCTGGTGGAGAGCGACGTGAAGGCACTGCTCGCGGCGATGAACGCCTTTGAGCCGGTGAATGCGGGGAAGTGGCTGTGAGCCAATCGCTCGGAACTCTCCCTATTTCTCTGCGGCCTCCTGCAC
>JAEYUU010000355.1 GCA_023429545.1 Verrucomicrobiota bacterium | reverse complement strand
CCTGCAGGTGGTACAGCCACCAGAAGGCATCGACTGGCAGGGCTACACGGATGACGGTATCGCCGTGCACTCCGGCTTCCTGGACGGCTTGTCCACCACCGATGCCAAGCGCACCATCTCCGAGTGGCTGGAAGAAAACGGCCTGGGCCGCAGGATGGTAAACTTCAAGCTGCGCGACTGGCTCTTCAGCCGCCAGCGTTACTGGGGCGAGCCCTTCCCAATCGTGTGGGAGGATGGCAAACATCGGGCGCTGGACGCGTCTGAGCTGCCTCTGGTACCGCCAGATCTTGAAGACTTCAAGCCGACGGGCACGCCCGAGCCTCCGCTGAGCAAGGCGACTGCTTGGGTGCAGTATTCTGACAAGGCCACCCGCGAGCTGAACACCATGCCCCAGTGGGCAGGCTCCTGCTGGTACTACCTGCGCTATTGCGACCCGAAGAACACCGAGCGCTTCATCTCCAAGGAAGCCGAGGCCTACTGGATGGGCGCGAATCACAAGCCCGGCGGCGTGGACCTGTACATCGGCGGCACGGAGCATGCCGTGCTGCACCTGCTGTACGCCCGCTTCTGGCACAAGGTGCTGCATGACCTGGGCTACCTGACGACGCCGGAGCCCTTCCAGAGGCTGGTGAATCAGGGACTCATCATGGGAGAAGACGGGCAGAAGATGTCCAAATCCCGCGGCAATGTGGTCAATCCCGACCACGTGGTGGCCGAGTACGGCGCGGACTCGCTGCGCCTGTATGAGATGTTTATGGGCCCGCTGGAGCAGGTGAAACCCTGGAGCATGAAGGGTGTGGAGGGCGTGTACCGCTTCCTGGCCCGCGTGTGGCGTCTGGTGCAGGAGAGCAATCAGGAGGGCGTGTGGACCACCTCACCGCAGCTTCAGGACGTGGCTCCCGACAGCAAGCTGAACAAAGTGCTGCATGAGACCATCAAGAAGGTGGGCGAAGACATCGAAAAGCTGAGCTTCAACACGGCCATCAGCCAGATGATGGTGCTCACGAATGCCTTCACCCAGTCCGAGGTGCGCCCCGCGCGCGCCGTTCTGACTCTGCTCACGCTGCTGAATCCCTTCGCCCCGCACGTGACCGAGGAGCTGGCGGCGCGTCTGGGTGCCGCCATTCCCGCCCTGAAGACGGATGGCCTGCTGGCTCATCAGGCCTGGCCTGCTTATAACCCTGCTGCGCTGGTCGCCAGCGAGGTGGAGGTGGTGCTGCAGGTGAACGTAAAACTGCGCGACCGCCTCACGGTCCCGGCCGACATCTCCAAGGAAGACATGGAGAAAATTGCCCGGGAAAATGCCAAGGTGAAGGAGTTCACCGAAGGGCTCACCGTGCGAAAAGTGATTGTCGTTCCCGGAAAGCTGGTCAACGTGGTGGCGAATTGAGATACTCTGCCCGGTAAATTCAGGAAAAAATGCGTATCGCTCTGGTCCACTATGCTGCTCCTCCCGTCATTGGGGGCGTCGAACGTGTCCTGGAACAGCAGGCCCAGGTGCTCGCCGCGCACGGCCACGAGGTGGTGGTGGTCAGCGGCAACAAAGGGGCCAAAGTCCAGGGCGCCATCATGGAGTATGCGCCAAATTTCTACATCAAGCGGCTCCGCTCCGCCTTCACCGGGTGCGAGGTGATCATTGTGCACAACATGTTCACGATGCCCTTTGCGTGGGATTGCACGCAGACGCTTGCCGAGCTCAGCCGCGAGATGACGGGCACGCGCTTCATCAACTGGGTGCATGATGTGGACGTCTCCAAGGAGGACTTCGAGGCCCTGCATCTCCGGGCGGACCACGTGGCAGTCTCTGAGCTTCGCCGGGGAGAGTTCTGCCAGAAGCTGGGCATCGCGAAGGCCAAGTGCAAGGTGGTGCCCAATGGCATCAACGCCGGCGCCACGCTGGGTCTCACCAAGAATGTGTCCGCCTTCGCCTCGCGTCACGGCATCTTCGAGCGTGAGATGGTCCTCTTTCATCCTTCACGCATTGTTGCGAGGAAGAACATCGAGCTTACCATCGAGACCACGGCCGCCCTGTGCAAGATGGGCATTGATGCCGTGAGCATTGTTACCGGCGCCGCGGATCCGCATCGCCCTGAATCACAGGAGTACGCGGAAAAGATCAACGCTCTCATCCGCAAAAAGAAGATGGAGGAGTCCCTCCTCATGGCCGGCCAGCGCTTTGAGGCATCGGACGAGGACGTGCGCGGCTTCTACGATCTGGCGGACGCCCTGTTCTCCCCCAGCAAAATCGAAGGCTTTGGCCTGCCCCTGCTGGAGGCCGCGCAGCATCGTCTTCCCGTCTTCTGCTCGGACATTCCCGCGCACAAAGAGGTGGCTGGGAAGCACGCTGAGTACTTCAGCCTCACCGAGAAACCGGACGTCATCGCCGCCCATATCGCCAAAACTCTGAAGAAGGATGCCATGGGGGCACGGAAGCGTGAGGTGGTGCGGCAGTTCAGTTGGGAGCGTATCTACAAGGATTATCTTGAGCCTCTGCTCAAGGCGGGCTAAGGGTGGGGCATGTCATTGACGGCTAACTCTTTGGACGAGAATGCATCCCGCATCCTGGAAGCCCGGCACCACGACCCCTTCTCCTATCTGGGACCGCACCGTCTGAACGATGGACGGCTGGTGGTACGTGCTCTGCAACCGCAGGCGCATGCGCTGGATATCGTGCTGCTGGATGGCGGGGGCACCTTTTCCGCCGAGTTGCTGCACGCGAATGGACTCTATGAAGCCTGCCTCCCCGCGGACGCGTGGGGCAAGGCGTACGAGATCCACTGGCAGACCCACGAGGGCAAGCATGTGCAGCATCGCGATGCGTACTCCTTCGGTCTGTGCCTTGGGGATCTGGACATGCATCTGTTCCGCGAGGGTCGCCACTGGAGGCTCTTCGAGCATCTGGGCGCGCATCCGAAGGTGAAGGATGGGGTGAGCGGCATTCAGTTCGCCGTGTGGGCGCCGAATGCCAGGCGCGTATCCGTCATCGGGGACTTCAATTGCTGGGATGGCCGCGTGCACCCCATGCGCCTGCGCATGGAGGGCGGCATCTGGGAGCTCTTCGTGCCGCACATCGGCCCGGGAGCCCATTACAAGTTTGAGCTGCTGGGTGCGCATGGCCAGCTTTTCAACAAGAGCGATCCCTTTGCGTTCTTTGCGCAGAATGGTCCGCAGACAGCTTCGCTGACGTGGGATTTCCATCTCTACCAGTGGCAGGACTCGGCCTGGATGCAGAGCCGTCCGGCGCACGATCCCTATCACTCTGCCATGAGCATCTATGAGGTGCACCTTGGCTCTTGGAAGCGTGGGGAAAATGGACGCCCGCTTTCCTACGATGAGCTCTCGGACCAACTCATCCCCTATGTGAAACAACTCGGGTTCACGCACATTGAGCTCATGCCGGTGGCCGAGTTCCCCTTTGATGGTTCATGGGGCTATCAGGTGGGTGGGTACTTCGCGCCCACGTCGCGCTTTGGGAATCCGGACCAGTTCCGCGCGTTTGTGGATCGCTGCCACCAAGAGGGCATCGGCGTCATTGTGGACTGGGTGCCTGCACACTTCCCCAAGGATGCGCATGGCCTTGCACGCTTCGACGGCACCGCGCTGTATGAGCACGCAGATCCGCGTCAGGGCGAGCACATGGACTGGGGCACGCTCATCTTCAACTACGGGCGCAATGAGGTGAGAAACTTTCTCATCGCGAACGCGCTCTTCTGGCTGGAGCATTATCACATCGATGGCATCCGCGTGGATGCGGTGGCTTCGATGCTCTACCTCGACTACTCCCGTGAGCATGGCGAGTGGGTGCCGAATGTGCATGGCGGTCGCGAGAACCTGGAGGCCATCGCCTTCATGAAAGAGCTGAACCTGCAGTGCTACACGCAGCACCCCGGCATCATGATGATCGCCGAGGAAAGCACTGCCTGGGGCGGTGTATCACGCCCTGTGGCCAGTGGTGGCCTGGGCTTCGGTTTCAAGTGGAACATGGGCTGGATGAACGAC
>JAEYUU010000198.1 GCA_023429545.1 Verrucomicrobiota bacterium | reverse complement strand
GCCCTGGACGGTGGCCTCGATCTGGAGGGTCTCACCGGGGGTGGCCGTGCCGAGGATTTTCACATTGCGAATGGCAGTGAGCCGGAGGTCCGCCATGGGAGGAATCTCTGGATCGCACTGCAAAGCGACGCCGGCCACCTGGGCGATGGCTTCCACCATGATCACGGCTGGGAGGATGGGCTGGGCCGGGAAGTGCCCGCGCAGGAAATCCTCCGACCCCTTCAGGAGATAGGTGCCCATGGCGCGCTTCCCCGGCTGCAGCTCCACGATGGCATCCACAAACCGAAACTCGGGTCCGTGAGGCAGGGATTCAAGTGGATTGGGCGCTGCAGGAGGATGGTCCACAGGGTTGATGGTCTATGGTTGATAGTTGATAGCCTGAGAAAATTCCAAGCTGAGAGATGAAGCGGCAACTCAAGGCGCAAACTGAAAGCCGGAATCGTCAATGGTCACCAAAGGACTGAAGCTGCCGCTCGTCAGGCTATCAACTATCAACCATAAACCATCAACCCTCCCCCGCTACTCCTCTTTCTTCACCTCATACCCTGCCGTATCCACCTTGAACACGTCCGGCGGCACGGCCTTGTTCAGCGTGTAGCCGCGGATGACGGTGCTGAGGCTGGAGCCGTCGCGCATGTGGAGGGTCATGGAGCGCAGGGCGCCGTCCTGGGTGTTCACGGCGAGCTTGAGCTGGCGCACCACCAGGGAGGTGCGGCGGTCGCGGAAGGAGAGGTCGAACTCCCAGCCGGAGGGATTCGCGGGGTCGACGCGCCAGTCCTCCAGCTTGAAGCGCTGCTCGAACTCGGCGAGCGAGGGGGCATTCATGGCCTCCATCATGGAGGCAAATCCCTGCCCTTTCCCCTCCTTCTCCCGTTCGAGCAGGGTTTCCTTGGACCAGACGTGCGCCTCCTTGTCCGCGACGTCGATCACCATCATGCCGCCATCCGCGCCGCGCACGACGATGAGCGTGGGTGGCTCGCCGACCTGCCAGCGGAACCTGCCGCCTTCCTTGACCATCCACAGTTTGCCCTGCTTGCGCAGCGGGCGCTTCACGTTGCTGAGATTGCGCAGTTGTTCGAAGTCGGCGGTGACGGATTTGGTTTTGGAAGAGGCGGTCATCCACTGCTGGAGCGCGGCCCTTGCGGCAGCTTCGGGGGGAGCGGCGGCGGCGTGCAGGGGGGTCGCAGCGGGGCCCACGAGGAGGGGAAGAAGAAGAAGCAGAATCAGCAACCGCCGCGACGATGTGACGAGCTTTGCCGAGGCGATGCGCTTCTGCTTCGCGAAGAATTTCATGCCGGCAAAGAACGCGCATCATTTGCTGATGGCAAATGTCGTGTGAAAAAGGCGGGGCGGGCGGCTGGTCCCACGAAGCGCATGTGCGTCAGGACTGCGCATGGAACGCGCGTCGAAACGTCTCGTGACTGTACCATCACCATGCGGGCAGAGATGGCATGCGATGCTCCACCTAGCGCGAAGCGCCTTGGAGTGCGGCGAGAATCGCCGCTTTGGGAGGCGTGGGAAAGAATTGCGGGCCTCCCATTCACTAGAAAGCAGGTCCTCCCAAACAACGTGCCAGCAAACAGGGCGGAGCGGCGTGGCATGCCACAAGGCATCCGCACCCAGGCTCCCTTCCCAAAGCGGCGCTTCGCGCACGCACTCCAAAGCGCTTCGCGCAAGGTGGTTCGCCACGGAAGACCCCACTGCGGAAATGCGCAGATGGTGTCCACGAGACGCATCATCATGCGGGCAACACCTGTGTGGTTCATCTCCCGTTCCCGGCGTGACACCTCCGGAAAACGGTCACGGATAACGATCAGGTCCGGTTCGTCTTTGCTGCTTCGCTACTTTGCGTTTCACCTCATCGGCGGTTCACGATGCGGCACCCAAAATGCGTCACCTGCCTCCGCCCCGGGGGCCGAGATCGAGAGCGACCCACTCCTTGCTGCGCACCGCCCTGTTTGCCATCTTCTGCACCAAACAAAAAAAGCGGCTGACCGAAGCCAGCCGCTTTTGTGATTCACGTTGTCAGGTTCGTCAGGCCTCCATGGGAGCATTGACACCACCTGTAACTCGCTCGGTCTCGATGGAGACAGGCTTGTACCCTCCAATACCCTTGAAGTAGAGCAACAGGAGCAAGTAAATGACGGCCATGGCGGCGGGGATGAAGGCATCTGCCTTCAGCGTGCGGCGGTCACCTTCGATGCTCGCGGCGACCACTTTCTTCTGCTCGGGCGTCTGCTTTTCACCTGCGGCCTGGGCGTCTGCCAGCTTCGTGCCATCAAGGCCGTACACTTCTTCGAGGAAGAGGAATTTGCTCGACTTCTCCGCCTTGTACTGGGCGTAGAGGGCCTGATCTGCCTTCTGCAGCTCCTCACCGGCGAAGCGGTCCTTGGCATAGCCGAGACCCGCCGAACCCAGAAGGCCGGCGGACATCATGCCGCAGCCACCCATGATGGACATGGCGATGGCACCCGTGCGAGGGAAGCGGTCACCCACGACGGCCAGCATGGTGGGCCAGAAGAAGGTCTTGCCCAGGGCATACACGGCGAGAGCGAGCATGGCGCCCACAAAGGTGGTGATGCCGCTGACGAGGTTGAGGCCCACGACGGCAAGGACGGAGCAGATGAGCAGGATGCCAATCGGCGAGATCTTGAGGTTCTTCTCAATGAAGTGCGCGCAGAA